>JAQTVX010000227.1 GCA_028706585.1 Candidatus Krumholzibacteriia bacterium
TGCGCACCGGCTCGCGTACGACCCCAAGCTGAACGTCACGTATTTCGCCGATCGACCGCTCAAGTCGAAGCCGCGGATCTTCCTCGACCTGCTCTGGTGGCTCGTCAGGTTCGGGGAGGTCAACGAGTACTACTACTATTACGGCTTCGACCGGAGGCAAAACGCGCGGATGGAGGAGTACATCGACTATCCGAATTTCAAGAGAATCCGGAACTCGTACAACAATCGCGCGGCCGTCGGGAAACATGACGTGAGCTATGAATGCCTCTTGAGGGACAAGTTCATCTTTCAGCAGGTTCTGAAATCGCTCGGATTCCCCACACCCGCCACAATCGCCTTCTCCGTCGAAGGCCGGATTCATTGGGTCGATTCCCGCCGGATCACCGGGATCGAAGCGCTGCGGGACGTCGAGCATCTGGACGTCTTCTGCAAGCCTCTCCTCGGCCAGTGCGCGGAAGGGGTCTTTCACCTGACCGGGGAAGGCGGAAAGCTCTATCGCAGCGGCGAGGAAGCCTCCATAGAGAGCCTGCGTGATGCATTCAAAGACGGCTACGTCATTCAGGAGTACGTCAAACAGCACCCCCTGCTCGCCGCTTTCCATTCGCACTCGGTGGCCACGCTGCGTCTCGTCACCATCACTTCAGGCAAGGAGATAGCGCTATTCGAGTCCTGTCTCAAGATCGGCGCCGGCGGGATCGTCGTGAGCAACTTCGCGGCTGGAGGCCTGATCGGGGAAGCGGACCCCGAGACTGGAAAGCTCGTCAGGGACTTCTACGGCAGGCCGGACTACGGCGGCGGCAGGGTGCAGAAGCATCCGGACTCAGGGATAGTGTTCGAGGGCTACCAGGTTCCGTTCTACCACGAGGCGGTCGCGATGGCCAAGGAGCTGCATCGCCGCCTTTACGGGCTGCGTTCAATAGGATGGGATATCGCGATCGGCCCGGATGGACCGATCGTCATCGAGGGAAACGACAACTGGGAGCTCACTCAGACTCCCATCTCCGGCTTCAGGAAATCGTTCTACGCGCTTCTGCCTGATCGCGGCTGGCGCCGCGACCCGGTGCACATTCTCACCGGTTCTGAAACCTCCTGATCCGGTCGTCCAGGATCCTGCCGCCTCTGATGATCGTGGCGCGGTCGAGAACCGCGTTAGGCTCGCCCTCTATGATGCAATCGAGGTAGGGCGCGACTGCCGCGCTTATGGCGTCGGTCGCCGAGTGCCGGAAGAGGGAAGCCGTGTGATCGACGGCATAGTGAATGACGCCGTCGCGAACGAAGACCGGATCGTCGATCGTCGTCGGGTGGGTCGTTTCGATGCACATCCCCTCGCTGTCGCAGCTCACGTCGATGATCATCGAACCCTTCTTCATCCGCTTGATGTCGTCCGCCGATAGCACGAGCCTCTTTTCGAACACGTCCCACAGAAGGGCGTTCACCACAACGTCGTAGCGTTCGACCTCGTCGCGGAGGAGGAACATGCGCTCCTTCGGATAGATGACGACCTCGGCGCCCATTTTTTCGAGAATCCTGAAGGCGCCGCGCGCGCAGTTGCCCCTGCCGAGAATGGCGGCGTTCCATTCGTAGGGAAGCCGTCCGGAGAACCTGGCGGAGTGAATGACGGCCGACTCCCCCGCTATCTCGTTGTTTCTCCAGAACACGTGGAGCCGTCCTTCCTCGAACATATCCTCCCAGGCGATCGCAGTCATCCCGCGATCGAGGAGGACGTCGGTGATCTCCCGTCCCTGCACGGCGTGCACCCATCCGAAGAGAGTCATGCCCGGTCGGAGTGCAGGGATCATGTCGGGGTCGAGCCCCTTCGGGTTGCAGATGACGTCCTTCGAGAGGACCTCGTGCCGGCTTACCGCACGGGCCCCGGCCTTTTCGTACTCGGCGTCGCTCACGCCGACCGCCTCGCCGAGGCCCTTCTCGATGCAGCAGCGATCGGGATGCTTCATTTTCCGCAGATCCACGGGGAGAATTGCCCTGCGAAATTCATTCTCCTTGCGGCTGATGGGAAAACCTATCGTTTTCATTGCTGGCATTTTTCGTCCTTCCTCATGGAGTGTCCCGCCCGGCGCGGCCGCTCGCATCAGCGAGCTCGGAGACAAAGAACCTCATCTTCCCCGCCCCCGTCAGCGGTATCGTATCGACGTATTCGAGCGTGCTCGATATGCGGTATTGCTCCAGATCCTTCAGGGCCTCGCGTATCCACCCGGTCGTCACCTCGCGGTCGACCGAGCCGTCGTGCTCGATTTCGACCCGGATGTGCGCGAGGGAATCCTGAACGACGCGGAACCTCACGAGGCCCGGCGCGCGGGACAGCTTCCAGAGAAAATACATGTCGTGGATCTCGCGTCCATCCCCGGTCTTCATCGTTTCCGAGACACGGCCTACGATCTCTTTGAGCATCGGGAAGGTTCTCCCGCACGAACAGATTTCCTCGGTCATTGCGCCCTTGTCGCCGATCTTGTAGCGGATCAACGGCATCGCGCGGTTGGCGAGGTCGGTGATTACGATGTCGCCGACGGTTCCCATGACGGGTCGGTCGGCTTCGTCGACGACCTCGACCCAGAGATTGTCGACGTTGACGTGAAGGCCTTCCCGCCCCTCGCACTCCGAGGCGACGTTTGAGAACTCGGTGCAGCCGTAACGGTTGAAGACCCGGCATCCGAAGCTGCGCTCGATCTGCTCTTTCTGGAAATCGAAGAGCTTTTCGGCTCCAACGATGATTCCGTCGAGCTTGGGGGGTTGGAGATCTCGTTTCTCGATGAGCTTGGCCATGAGGTAGACCACCGTCACATACGACTCGATGAAGCGCGAGCCGTGGCGGGAGATCGAAGCGAGATGCCTCAGAAGGCTCTCCTCCCCGATGTCGAACGCGGAGATGAACTGGTAGTTCTGAAAGGCCCAATAGAGGGAGCTCTTGATCCTCGCGCTGCGCGGCCGGCCCGGCTTGTGGCCCCAGATCATCGTCGCCGGCGTGCCGAGCGGCTTGCCGATCCAATCCTCGGACCGGTACTTGGCCGCCACGCGCAGACACCAGTTATCGCGGGTCATGTAGAAGAGAACCGGGCTGCCGGTCGAACCGCTCGTGGCGCTGTTGGGGAGATCTTCTTTGCGAAATTCGCGGGAGAGTATCGACTCGCCCGCCTCGCGGACGATTCTCTTGTTCGTGAAGATCCCCTTGTCGCGGAGCGCCTCGACGTCATAGACGCCGCTCGCGTCCACGCCATGCTCCTCGAAGAGCGACCGGTAAAAGGGAACGTTGGCGCTGCAGTATTCGAGAAGCTCGTGCAGCTTCCTGCGCTGCATCTCACGCAGCTCGCTCCTCGGAATGGAGGGCGCCTTCGACAGGCTCCGGTAGTAGCGGTAGATCCCGCGCCGCCTCAGAACCCCCTCATAGAGCGGGAACACGAGGTTCCGGTAGACCGGATCGTAGGCTTCAGTGATAATATTCGCCATGTGCCCGATTCTGAACGATATCGTTCCACGGAGGAAGGAATATTATTGAATCGCCGGACGCCCCAAGCCGAGCAAAAAGTATTCCCCAATATCAGGGACGATTCAAGAAAAAGATGCGGCGCCTCGGCAAGCGCTTCTCCCCGGTGGCATGCTAGTTGCGCCTCCAAACCTATGGAGAGTAGTCAGGTAACAATAGCATCCTGGAAGAAACAAAAGGAAATCAAGAGAATCGGCGCAGCAGGAAAAAAGATTGCCTGGCTCGCGAAAAGATAGAATAATTATTGAAATGCGAGGAAGCACCATGACGAAGATCACGTCGAAAGGCGTCACCAGCAGGATCCTCATCCGCGCGGCCCTCATTGCCATTGTGGTATCATTAGGCGCGGCGGCGGCGCTCCGGGCCGACGGCACCGGCGCGGCCGGGGCGTCCTTCCTGTCGCTACCAGTCGGCGCGCAGTCGATAGCTCTCGGCGAGGCGAGCGCGGCTCTCATGCATGACCCATTCGCCTGGCTGTCTAATCCCGGGCTGCTGTCCCTCTCGCAGGAAGCGGGCGCCGGGGCGTTCCACAGCCAATGGGCGCTCGAAACGTACTACGACAATGCCATGGTCAGGCGCCCCATCTCCAAGCTCTTCTCGATCGGAG
>JAQTVX010000228.1 GCA_028706585.1 Candidatus Krumholzibacteriia bacterium
CTTTTTCTCTTTCTTGATCGGGATAGCGTAGATCGGCGCGGCTGCCAAGCTCGGTTGCGGTCCCATCCCCCGCGGATCATCTCGTTCATCACCGTTCCAGCCCATATCTACGACAAGACGATCCGGCATATTCAAGCGTGCCAACACGCCGGTTGTCCGGTTTGCCTCTTTATTCTTTCGGAAAATATGCGGACGCCCCCGGGCTCGCGAGCCTGGGGGCGTCTCGACGATTCGCAGCAAGGCGAGTACGAAGCGGAAAGTAACTACTTCTTGGATCCCGCCCATTCATGGCTCAGCTTTAACGCGTTGCCAACGCACGTTTCGTTGCAGGATCCGTCCTTGAGCTGGTCACGATCCCGAATCTGATCCCTGTCTCCGTCCTGAACGGCGCTCAAGCTCGGGCCGAGCTTGCCGTAGCCGGTGCCGTCTTCGGGCCTCGTGTAGTCGGGATCGATGCAATTCGGAATGCCGTCCCCGTCGTCATCCCTGAGCCACTGGTAGAAATTCTTGAAGAAATTCCCTTCGCCCGTGCCCTTCCCGTTGCCCGCCATTACGGACGGGGAAGCAAGGACGAAAATCGCGATCATGGTTGCTGCGATGGTGATCATCTTTCGCATAGCGTGTCCTCCTCAGGTTCAAGTGCACTGCCTGCTTGCTGCGTTTCTCTGAAGTCGTGTCCTTCACACAGTCGACGCGCGGTACCCGGTGGCCTGCGCGGCTGGAATATGTCTTGCTCGCCGTCAGCCGTTCCCGTGACCTCCGCCGCCACCCGTTCCACCCTGGCCCGTCTGTTCACCGGAACCGCCGTACCCGCCCTTTTCACCACTGCCGTCTGTCCCGCTTCCGCCGCGATGGCCGCCTGCGCCGCCCGTTGGATCCTGTCCGCCATGTCCACCGCGCTCATCAGCGGGACCCATCCAGCCATACTGGTACATTTCACGGACCATCTCGTTGATCTGATACTGATTCCGGATGCCGTGCTCGATTGTGTCGAGCACGGCGTTCTGCGGACCGCCGTGCGTCTTCGCCGTCATGATCATCCAGCTGAACTGGCGCATCTCGCGGGCCGTGTAGCCAAACTGCAGCGCTTCCCCCGCCAGGCGAGCAGCCCTCTCGCGCTCGATCCCCATCGCGCGCAGCTTGACGGTTGCTTCGGCGGCCGCGGCAAGATCTTCCATCGCGCACGAGCCGTCGCGAAGCCGAAGACGCGCTCGCTCGTGGAGTCGATCCATGTCGTCTTCGCCAAGACCGTTGAACATCTGCTTCGCCATATCGGCCGTGCAGCGTCGTTCGGCGTCGCGGCCCCCCGGCGTCACGCCCGCTTCCCGCGCTTTCTGCATGTGGCGATTCGCCGCACGGACGTCCTCCTCCATGCGCGCGCACACTTTCTCCAGCACCTCGTCGTTCACGCCCTTCCGCCGGCCCTCCTGGAGCTTTTGCGTCACCGGATCGACGGGAAGACCCTCGCGCGCCATGGCGAGGATGCGTTCCTGCGCCCGGATCTGTCTCTGGAGCGGTTCGCTCTCGCTGAAGATCGTGCCGACCGCCGCGTCGTCGAGACCGAGCTTCTCGCACTCGCCGAGATGCTGGCGGAGCTGCTCGCGTTCCTGCGTTTGAAGTCCCTGTTCGCTCTCGATCCGATCGCGGATCCGCTGGCGAAGAGCATCGCCCTGAAGCGCCTGGCTCATGGTGCGCGCTTCCTCGCGGGTGCGAACCTGCGCAGCGCTCTCATCCTGCGCCGAAGCGGCGCGGGCGAGCGGCCCCATGAGAAGAAGAGCGAAGAGAAGGATCAAAGAACCGTTCATTATCGTCCTGTGTGTGAGTTGCTTTTTCATACGGTGTGCCTCCTTTCCTGACATCCCGACGGATTCCAGAGAGTCTGTCTTCCGTCGCATCTATTGAGACGACTGAACCCCTCGCGCGTTACATCCGCGCGGCTATTTCTCAATCGACAACACTTCCAGGACGCCATTTTGCCTTCCGAAGCCGTCTTCCAACCTGACGAGGGATTCCGGCGGCGTCAGGCACGCTCCGTCAACCATATAGGCGTACTCGTAGGTCCCCGGGGCTAGCGCCACATGCGCCTCCCACCATCCGTCGGCTGTCTTCGCAAGCGGAGTTGCGCCGCTCTCCCATTCGTTGAACGTTCCGACGACGGACACGCTTGCGGCGTCCGGTGCCTTGATCCGGAACACCACGCTCCCGCGCGCGTCGGGTTTCTGGATCGCGCCCCGGCTCTCGCGGACGATCATATCAATGTCGACCCGTGGCGGCGGCGGCGCATCGCGCCTGCCCCACGCGTAGTTCACACCAACTGAAAAGCGGTGCGAGTTCTCATCGCTACCGTCGGGCCACGTGTAATTCGAAAACGCCACGCGCACGAGTACCATGCATCCCGGCGCGACGGTGTAGCGCATTCCCACGCCCGCCCGGAGATATTCGTCCTCGTCCTCGAAAGCCGCGCGGTCGATGAACGCCCTCTTCTGATATGTCCCCGAAAATGTTATGAAGAGCGAGGAGGCCACGCGCGCGTCGATACTCCCGGACGCCGTCAGCGACTTGGAATCGTAGTAGGCATCGAGCGCGTCGGTCGCTTGATAGATCGCATCCATTCTCATGTTGACGCGCTCCGCGGGCGCGATGCGAACAGTCCCGGCGCCGCTCCAAGCGGTTTCCGTGTATGTCGACGACTGATCGTACGCGTCCGTCATGGTGAGGTTCGGATAGCTCCGGCCGTAGGCTGCGCCCCAGAGCTCCACGTTCCACAGCGGACGAACGAAACCGAACCCGGCTTCCGCGCCATATCCGAAACGACGGACTTCGGCTTGCTCCGAATCGTTGAAACAGTCGAGCGCCGTCGAGAGACGGCCGCGAAACGAGCGGCCGAAGTTCTGGTAGAGATCGCCCCAGATCGTCTGCGCGTATAGAAGACGCGATTCGTCGTTGAAGAATCGTTGAAAAGACGCAAACGTTCCGAGATCGAGAATCGCGTCCTTTCCGATCCAGCCTCTCGCGGCGAGCCGCGGTGTGAGCTCCGCGAACGCGCCACCGGGAACAACCAAGCGGTTGACGCCCGGGTCGATCACCAGATCGGACTCCTCACCTCCCGACAGGCGGACCTCAGGGATCACCCGCCATTGGGCCGCCGAACGCGATGCCATGATCATCACGATCGCGGCGATGAGGCAGGTGAACGAATTACGTCCCCACTTCGAGGACTGCATTCGAGCCTCCAAAGCCGTCCTCCCTCGTCTGCACGGCGAGCGGATCGGTCACCCAGCGAGCGCCGTTCTCGAAGAACATGTACTCGTAGCTCCCCGGCGGGAGAACGAGAATTGTGCTCCAAACGCCATCCTGGCGGTTCAGCGGGGTCGCCTCCGGGTCCCAGTTGTTGAAATTCCCCACAACGGTCACCTTTTCAACCGACGAATTGGCGGGGACGTATGCGAGACGGACATAACGCAGTCCTGATTCCGCGGCGGCCTGATTGACGAAGCCGGGGCCGGTTTCCAATGTTGTCGTCGGAGCGACGGGGCGGTTGCGTGCGGTATACACGCCGCCGAAATAGGCGAGCGCGATCACCGCCGCGGCGGCCGCGACACCCGCCCAGCGGATCCCGAATGCGGGAAGCCGGAACGGTTTTCTTTCGGGTCCAGTCTCCCTTTGCTCCCCGAGAGAAATCCGCGCCATGACTCGCTCCGTAAATCCCGCCGGGGCTTTCGGCACGGGAAGCGCTTTGCCCAGCGCGAGCACACGCTCGAACTCGCGGAGCTCCTTTTCAAGACGAGGATCCGCCGCGATCGCTTCGAGAAACTCCCGCGCCTCGCGATCATTCAGATCTCCGTCGAAATAGCGTGCAAAAAGGGCGTCCATGGTATTCTCACCTTCTTTTCGTTTGGCTCAATCCGCTGCGTCCTGGGGCGCGACGAATTCCGCGTCGGGAGAGATCGCTTCTCTGAGTAGCTTTCGCGCGCGGTGCGCCCGCACTTTCAGAGACCCCACCGAGTCTCCCGTCAGCGATGCGATCTCCTCATACGGTACATCTTCGATGTGGTGAAGCACGAAGACTTCGCGATAGCCGGGCGGCAGACCGCCGAGCGCCGCC
>JAQTVX010000012.1 GCA_028706585.1 Candidatus Krumholzibacteriia bacterium
GGCCACCGCCCCATTCGGCGCGAGAATCTCCGGCACGGTACGCCGCGCCGGCAGAATCGCGGTCAGCGGCGCCGGCCAGGCTCCAGCGAGAATCGCTTCAGACGATCCGGGCCAGCGCGCCACCAGATTACCGGCCATATCGAGATCCCCTGCCAGCAGAATGAAACCGCTGCGTCCCGCCCTACCCTTGATCATCCTGATTCTCTCGACCGCGTCGAGCCTGGAAGCGGCGCAGTGAAAACCATAGATTGTGTCGGTTGGAAGAACGGCGACGCCGCCGGAGGCGAGCAGGGACGCGACCCGTCTTATCGACACGCCATTGAAATATCCCGCGGTCGGGCACGGCGCGCGATGAGTCGACACGCTCACTTTCGGTCCCATTCTCCGCGTATCTCCTCGAGGCGTCGCGCGACTGCCTCGTCGGAAAGAGCGATGATCTCGGCCGCAATGATGGCGGCGTTGCGCGCGCCCGCTTTGCCGACTGCGACGGCGGCGACCGGCACGCCCGGAGGCATCTGGACGATCGACAGAATCGCGTCGATCCCGCCTGGGAGACCGCTCGCAATGGGAACTCCTATTACCGGCTTCGTCGTTAGCGACGCAATGAAGCCCGGCAACGCCGCCGACATCCCAGCTCCGGCAATGAAAACCTTCGCGCCGCGCTCAAGAGCCTCCTCGATGTATTCAACGGTGGCCTTCGGCTGCCGGTGAGCCGAGGAAACCCTGAGCTCTCCCTTGAGAGAAAGCTTCCCGAGCTCCTCCAGACACACCTCCATGACCTCGCGATCGGACTCGCTCCCCATGAGCACAGCGACCTGCAATTCGTTTTTCATACGCCGTTACAGTCCTTTCTTTCCGATATCGCGGCGCGAGAAGCAGCCTGTGAATCGAATCACGTCGACTCCGCCATACGCCTTATCGAGCGCCCCCCGCAGGGTCGGCGCCATCCCGGTCACGCCGAGCACCCTCCCTCCGTTCGTCACGAGCGCGCCGTCCTTCAGGGCCGTGCCCGCGTGAAACACGACGCATCCGCGCTCGCGCGCCTCCTCGAGACCCTCGATGGCGTATCCCTTGTTGTAAGATCCAGGATATCCCCCGGATGCAATGACGACGCACGCGGCCGTTTCGGAGCTGTTCTCGAACGGAACGCTCGCGAGATTGCCCCCCACGGCTTCATACATCACACTGGCGAGATCGCTCTTGAAAAGCGGCAGGATCACCTGAGTCTCCGGATCTCCGAATCTGCAGTTGTACTCGAGCACCTTGGGTCCGCGCTCCGTCACCATTAGCCCGAAGTATATGACGCCCGCGCCCTTGACGCCTTCGGACTTCATTCCCTCGAAGGTCGGCTCGATGATCTCGCTTCTCACGCGCGCGTCGAGCTCCGCATCATAGAACGGCACCGGAGCATAGGCTCCCATGCCTCCGGTATTCGGACCCGCGTCGTTGTCCAGCGCCCTCTTGTGGTCCTGGCATGAAACGAACACCCTGTAGCTCTCGCCGTCGAAGAGGGCGAGAATGGATATCTCGTCGCCGATCAGATACTCCTCCATGACGATCCGGTCCCCCGCCGCTCCGAACTCGTGTCTCTTAAGGATGCGTCCGATCGCCTCGCGGGCATCCCGGGCCGTCTTCGCTATGATGACCCCCTTGCCGGCCGCAAGCCCGTCAGCCTTGATCACGAAGGGGGGAGTTCCAGTATCAACGGCCTTGATCGCCGCGGTCACATTGCCGAATACGCGGAACTCGCCCGTGGGGATACCGTGTCTCGTCATGAATTCCTTCGCCCATACCTTGCTCCCCTCGAGGCGCGCCCCGCAGGCGTCGAATCCGAAGATCCGCAGCCCCTTGTCCCCGAAGCGATCGACGATGCCGGCCGTGAGCGGCGCCTCGGGGCCGACGACCGTGAGATCGATTTTCTTTTCGAGCGCGAGCCCCAGAAGCCCTTCGATATCCTCCGCGCCCACGCCAAGACATTCGGCCTGCGCGGCGATTCCGGCGTTACCCGGCGCCGCATAGATCTTATCGACGAGCGGTGATTGCGCAATCTTCCAGACGAGCGCATGTTCGCGACCGCCGCCACCAACAACGAGAACTCTCATATACCCCCGATTCCTTCCCGACAGCCCTTTATTTTCTTCAAGGATGAAAAGATGATACAGATCAGGATTATAATGATAAGCAGCAAAAAATGAAAGGGGGAGGATTCTTGATCCCCCCCTCGATCTTGCCAAATGCCCAGGCCCCCGACCGCGTGAATATGCCGGTTCGCTCTTGAAGCGTTCTATTTATCGAACAAGTTCTTGATACCGCCCCAAGTCGACTCGCCTGTGGCGATCGGCGCTGTTGTCGTAAGATAAACATCCGTTGGATCGATTACCTGGATCTGCGCCTGCCAGTACGAAGAACCGGAAGTCGGCCACGGATCGAAGATCAGGAACGTGTCGTCAGCGGGATCGACCGTGTCGGCGTCGCTGTATCCGGCGATCACCTTGCAGTGACCCGACTCATAGTAGAGCCCCGGCGGAATCGAATCCATATCCGCCGGCCAGTTGGCCACATCCACCCACAGGACCGGCTCATTGTGGTCGATGTAGGATATGATAGCCGCCGCCGTGATCATCGGGAAACCGTCCGCCACCGGGCCATGCTGATACGGTTGTACTCCGACCGAGTAGGTGAATGCACCCTGAATTTCCGCGGGTTGACCGCCGATTCCCACGAACATGCCGACGCCATGGGTCTGGAGCACGCCATCCCCCGAGATTTCGCCCAGCGACGTCTTTCCAACATCGTATATGTCGTCCTGGTTCGTAAATGGCGCCACCTTGCCCGCGTACGCCGCAACCATCGCGCATGCGGCTGGCGCACAGTACATCTTGCAGTGCGGACAGTTCAGCACATGAACGGCGTTCGACGCATGGATATTCGCGTAGCCGCCCGGGATGCATGGCATGTTGGTGTCCTTGTGCTGCCAGATCTGAGGAACGGCGAGCGTGGACGTTGTGCCGACTGAAGGCGAGGAGAGGCAGGCGACCAGCATCAAGGCTATGAAAGGAATTAGCATACGCCTCATAGCGCTTCCCCCTTTCGAATCACCTGTGAAAGAAACCCCTAACTGACTGAGCCAAACCTATTTTCTAACGACACGAAGACAGAGTAACCCCCTGAGCCAAGGTGGGTATTTTACCCCATACCTGAGCTATTTGTCAATCTTTATTTACAGGCGGGGAATGGAACCTCTGGGGAGGCCTATCCCAAGCCAAGGGATCCCGCTTGCTCAATGGGGAGAAAGCTCGAGGCATTGGCGATAACGAGAATGTCCTCATCCGCTACGCCATCGAGGAGATAATCGATATATCCGTCCTTCCAGGGACACATGCCGAAGCGCTCCACAAGATCGTCCGGAAGCATCGATTTGAGGTAGATCGAAAAGCGCCCGGTAAGCTCGTACGTCGACATCGCCGTCTGGGAGTTCAGCGTGTAGCGCTTCCTCACCGTATCGCTCACCGCCTGCCTGCCATGCTCGAACGCTCCGGTCAGGGACTCCGATCCCACACCCTCGACGCACGCCGCGGCGGCGAGCATGAGCCCCCCTTCGTCGAGCGCGAATGAGGCCTGTCGCAAAGCCTTGTGACTCTGCAGCAGATTGATGTCCTTCGGAACGCCCCCGGCGGAGGCGATAACGGCGCGATAGCGGCGATGCACCGGAAAACGGAAATTCTTCGAAAGGAAATCGCAGGCCGCCTTGTGCGACGTATCGATCTCCCCGGCGTTGACAAACACCGGATTGCCCCTGTCATCGCTCACCGAATTGATCGCGAACAGCCTCGCTTCGAGGAGCCGTGCGCCCGCGAGCATGTCCTCGTGCACCGGATTCCCGTCGAGGTTGCCGGCTCGGCAGAGCGCGGAGAGACCTTCACCGGGATCCCTCCGGAGCGAGAGACGGTGGTTCGCGAGAATCGTGTCCTGCCCCGCGACACCGGGAAGAATGAGCTTCCGGCCGCCGCCGTATCCGGCGAAGTAATGGAACGAAACCGTTCCGAGCGCGACGACGAGCGCCGATTCGGCAACGGTCCTGTTGAAGAAGCACGGCGTTCCAGCTGGAGTCGTTCCAACCTGAACAAGCGCCAGGGGATCGCGCGCGTCGTGCTCGACGACCTTCCAGCGTCCGAGGGTCTCCGCTCCAAGGTGCGCCTCGAGCTCTTGCGCATCGCTTCCGCGATGCATCCCGAGCGCGAGAATGACGCTGACTCGCTCCGGAGCCACACCCTGTTCATTCAAAAATCGAAGAAGCCGCGCCAGCATTCTTCCAGTGCTCGGACCCCTCGTGAGATCGCTGATCAGAACGGAAATCTTGCCGGAGGGTGGAATGATCTTTCGAAGCGGCTTTGCGCCGAGCGGCGCTTCGAGCGCTTCGCTGAAGGAGCGGTCCGGATCGGCCAGCGGCGCCGGATACGAATCGCCCACGACCCTGATGTCGCCGCGCCCCGCCAGGTCGACGTCGAATGCGCCGTCATTGTAGCGAAGGGCGAATCGCATGCGGACCTCCGGAGTGCCATCCCGCACGGACGCTCACACCGTCTTCGCGCGATCATGTCGCGAATTCCGACACCATGAATCAGTCGGGGAGGATATGCGTTCCCGCTCTTCCCGAGCAGGCATCGAGCAGCATGGTGGCATCCGAGATGATGACCCGCTTGCCGCCCGATTCAAGAAAATCGATCGCGGCTTCGATCTTGGGGCCCATGCTCCCCGGAGGGAACTCCCCTTCCTCGTACAGTCTTTTCATCGCGGAGAGCTTTGTCTTTCGCAGCGCCTTCTGCTCCGGCGTGCCGAAGCGGACATACACCTCGGAAACACTCGTGAGGATCACGAGCCGCTCGGCTTGAACCATCTTGCCGAGAACCGCCGCCGCGCGATCCTTGTCGATGACCGCCTCGACACCGACGAGCTTTGTGCCGTCACGCACGACCGGAACGCCGCCACCGCCCACCGCGATGACCACGGTGCCGAGCTTGAGGAGCTTCGAGATTGTCCCGGCCTCGACTATCTCGAGAGGTCTCGGAGAGGGCACGACGCGTCGGTATCCCCGATTGGCATCCATGATCATCGAATAGCCCTTCTCCTTCTCGAGCGCCTCTGCCTCCTCGCGGCCGTAGAACAGGCCTATTGGTTTCGTCGGATGCTGGAACGCCTCGTCATCCCGAGACACGACGACCTGCGATACGATCGATACAACCTCACGATGAATGCCCTGAGCAGCGAGCTCGTTCCTGAGCGACTGCTGGATCATGTATCCGATTCCGCCCTGGGAATCGGCGCCGCACACGTCGAGAGGCATCGGCGGAATGCGGTTCTTCACGGCCTCGTTCCGCTCGACGATATTGCCGACGATGGGGCCGTTTCCGTGCGTGATGATCACCTTTCGTCCCGATGCGATGAGATCGGCGACCTGATGCATCGAGGTCGATGTGAGCGTCCGTTGCGCCTCGATCGTTCCGCTCCCGTTAGTCGGAATGATCGCGTTGCCGCCGACGGCGATGACGTCTATTCCACGCACGAAAGGACCTCCCTAAAAACGAATACCCCGTTGAAGGCGCACGCCCTCAACAGGGGCATTCGATTGTTCCTCGCGTATTACTTGAGAGCACCCCGGATCTTGTCGAGCGCCTTTCGGATATTCTCCTGAGAGTTCGCGTAGGAGAACCTCAGGTATCCCTCGCCATACTTTCCGAAGCTCGTGCCGCTGAGCCCCGCCACGCCGGCCTTCTCCAGGAGAAACACCTCGAGCTCCTTGGATTTCATGCCGGTGCCCGTGATGTTCGGGAACACGTAGAAAGAACCCTTCGGCTTCAAACACCTGAAGCCCGGGATCGCGTTCAGACCGTCCACGATGAGATCCCGGCGCGCCTTGAACTCCCTGACCATCTTCCGCGACTTCGCCTGAGAGCCGGTCAGGGCCTCGATTCCCGCCATCTGGGTGAAGCTGGCCGTGCAGGAGTTCGAGTTCGTCTGCAGCCGCGCGATGGCCTCGGCGAGCTTTGGCGGCATGATGCCGTATCCGAGCCTCCATCCGGTCATTGCGTAGGTTTTCGAATGGCCCTCGAGAAGAATCGTGCGTTCCTTCACCTCGGGGAAATCGTAGATGCTCACGTGCTTGCCTTCGTAGATGATCTTGCTGTATACCTCGTCGCTCAGGATCCACGCGTCGAACTTGTCGGCGAGCTCGGCGACCGCTTTCATGTCCTTCTTCGTGAGCATGCCGCCCGTCGGGTTCTGCGGCGAGTTGATGATGATCAGCTTCGTCTTCTCATTCACCAGCGTCCTGAGCTCGTCGACGTCGAAGGAGAAACCTTTCTCCTCCCTCAGCGGAATCGGAACGCTCTTACCGCCGACGAAATTGATTACCGACTCGTAGATCGGAAAACCTGGATTCGGATAGATAACCTCGTCGCCCTTGTCGACGAGCGCGAGGATGGAAAAGAAAAGGATCGGCTTGGCGCCCGGCGTGATAACGATATTCTCGGGTTTGACGTCGACGCCGCGATCCTTGGTGATATGCTCGGCGAAGACTCTCCGCGCGTCGGGCAACCCCGCGGAAGGCCCATAGTGCGTGAAACCGGATTTGAGCGCATTGATCGCCGCCTTGACGATATTGGGCGGCGTATCGAAATCGGGCTCGCCTATCTCGAGATGAACCATGTCCCTGCCTTGAGCTTCCATGGCCTTCGCCTTGGCCAGAACCTCGAAGGCCGTCTCTGTACCCAGCCTGCTCATCCTCTCCGCAAACATCTCTCCTCCTCGAAGGATAGAATCCACCCATCTCTAAGAAATTGAACAATATCCATATTATGGGCGGGGACGGCTCTTGTCAATACAATATGGAGGATGGAATCGCAATA
The DNA here is from genome assembly GCA_028706585.1 of Candidatus Krumholzibacteriia bacterium. GTDB lineage: Bacteria > Krumholzibacteriota > Krumholzibacteriia > Krumholzibacteriales > Krumholzibacteriaceae > SSS58A. Next base: position 6,906 of record JAQTVX010000012.1, read on the forward strand.
CCTGTTTATGCGCAATGAGTTACGCCGCACGGTGGCAACGGCGCCGACGGGCGCATCAGCTGTTGATGCTGGACAGGTACCTCTGAATCTCGCGCCTGAGCTCATCGCGCACCTGGCTTCCCTTTCCTCCCAGACGAGCGAGGGTCGCCTTATCGATGAAGCGGACGTGAATGAACTTGCGCAGACTCGACATGGGCACCTTCGCGGGGTTCTGGAGAATATTGAGAGGCACTTCCTTGTTGGAGAAGCCGGTATAGAGATCCCGCCTGTTCGCGATTATGGAGAGAATTCGCATCGAACGCGACCGCAATGCTATGAGCGGAATGACGCCGGGCTGGGATGCGACCCGCGGATTGTTCAGGAGCTCGACTATAAAATTGTCATTATCCATATAGGTCATCACAAGGGTCCGGTAGCTAACGACCTGCTCCTTGTGAATGGTCGTCCAATCGACATCCCTGGGCATCTGATCGACGTCGACGAAAGGCGTGGTAGGCACCTTCACGAGATCAATGGTGAGAATCCTCTGATTCAGTTCGAACCCGGGGAGATCGAGGAGCATCTTGAGAATGTTCACCGCCGCGAGCTTGTGCAGCAAGACCTCGAGGATTCCCTTGCCCGCCGAGTTCACGTAGATCGCGAGACAGCTCAAGAAGTCCGGCTTGCGCTGGATCCTGAGTAGCAGAGGATGCATGAGAAGCGCGCGCACGACCGATGTGCCGATCTTGAGGTGCGGGTACGGATGAGCCTTGACGAGTTGCATGTCGAAGAGGTCCACGAGGGCCGAGCCTGCCTTGCTCCCGCGCAGGGCGTCGACGGTCGATTCCCAACGGTCCCCCAGCTTCTGCCGCAGGACGAGCGTCACCTCACCGTAGCGCTGGTATGCTCCCTCGAGCGCCTGCAGACGCCAGCACGTTTCATCCGCCTTCGTAATGAGAAAGATGGTCGACTTTTCTTTATTCGTGAAGTTGATTTTCGCGAGCCGGCGTTTGATTCGCAGATCGAGCGCCTCGAGCTCGGTTTTCGCCCGCTCCATGATCGCCTTGTCCCAGCGTCTGTCGGGATCGGAGAGAGCGCGCCGCACGCCATCGCTCCAGCCGATCCATGGCTCGCCGTCGGGTGCGCTCGAGGAACCGGGAAGCGGATGAGACATCGATAGCAGGACCACCTTCTTTTTGAACCATTCCTCGCCCTCGGTGAGCGCTCGTCCGGACTTTTCATTGATCGCGATGCGTCCCATCACGCGCTTCACATTCTTGAACTCGACAAGTTCCGCGACCATCACCTCGGCGGGCGGAAGCGCAAGAAGAGCCGCATAAAGGAGTTTGAGCCCGGCGAATTCCCCTTCGGCGGCGAGGGCCGCCACCCTGAGTATCTCGCTGTGCGGTTCGTCGGACATGGCGATATAATCGCCCAGGGCTTCGGCCTGTTTAAAAACGCCCTCGATGACGGAGATCTTGAGGAGATTGTCGCGTTTCTCGCCCTTGGGTGACGAATAGAGGAGCTCGTTCAGGTGCTCCAGAAAGGGCATGTCCGGCGGAAAGGCGATGACCTTGCGGCCATATGTCTTATCATCATAGACAAGTGTGCGGGTGTTTTCGGTCATGAATGTTGAACTAGCATGAATGGTTCCAATTCGAGCGCTGCACTTTCCTAGAAGTCCCATGCCGCCTGCAGGGAGCATTCCGGCGGCTTCCCAACCTCCAGCGCTACATGAGTTGATACTCGCAACCTTTTGATATTACATCCGATAATAAATGAGCCTCGCTCAATGTCGTTGGAGGCGCTCCGCCAGGGATAGCTCCCTTCGAGGGATGGCTCATAGAAATAGCAGACAGCACCCCCGGCCAGATTCCGATAGCACGCGAAGAGGGCCGAAGCATCGAGACGCCCCGAGAAAAGACCGACACGCATGAACGGACAGGCAAGGAATCCCCCGCCATCCTTCACCCACATGCGGCGAAGCGTGAGCTTGAGGCTCGTTCGGCGGGCTAGGCGGATATCGGAGACGAGTCCTAGAGAATGCGATATCCTGTGCCTGTCATTTTGTGGGCCCGGGTATGGAACCGCGTCCAGGCAATCGTCGGCCTTTGTGGCCCACGCGACCTTCCCGACGATCCTGCTCCATCTCTTCTCGCATTCCGCCCTTAGATCCCGGTCCTCTTTCTCATCGAATCCCTCCCTTCGGCTGCATCGGTCGATCGCGGCCCTGGCGTGAAGCTTCGGCAGGATCTCGCGCTCGGCGACAACCGTAGCACCGTATACGCCCGTCGATGCGTCCGCTGTCTTTCCGTTCACGCCGGTGAACATTCCGGAAACGCCCGGCGGAACGGCATAGAGAAAGAGGGCCGTGCGCGCCCCGCCGGCTCTGTATGAAAAGGCCGAGAGCAGCGCCGGCTCCCCTTTTCCCGCGAATGCGAGCTCGAAACCGAGGATCGATCGATTCGATTCCCAGCGCCCATCGGCCGCGCATATGCATCCCTTCCCCCCGGATACCCCAGTCGAGCACGATAGGCCCATGGTCGCGTCGCCCCCCTGCACCTCGAGCCTTCCCCCTCGAACGATTTCCTCTGCTACTTCGAATCGATCCGATCGATACTCTCTCGGTCGGCCGCCGAAGAATACTCCACGCACTTTCCCGTACCGGATCTCGGCGGCGAGCCCAAGAACCGTCGTCGAGTAGAACGAAGTGCTCCCGGCGATGCCGCGCGGGTTGTGGAACGGATAGGCGCCGGAGAACACGTACGATCGATGCGCGCCCCCGAATACGAGCCCGAGCCCAAAATCCGGCACGAAGGTGCCGCCGTGGAACCGCATGGCGCCATCGAAAACGCTCCCGGAGAGATAATACGCCGTTCCGCCTCCCGTCACCGTGCGCCTTTCGCGCCAGAGCGCCTTCCATCCACCCATGGTCGAAACGATGTGCTCCTCTCTCCTTCCGCCGCCCTTCTCGGAAACATCATCTGCCGTCACGCGGCAGCTCGCGTGAAGCGGATGCGGAGACGGAAGAACCAGATAGTCTCGATAGCGGTAGAGATCCTCACGCTCCTGCGGCGTGAGTAGAGCGACCCAGTTCCCGCCGGAGCCCTTCCCTCCGGCAACCGCCACGACACTGCGGGCGAGCTTTTCCGGAAAGCCCGGAATCAAGAGCAAGGCATCGAGACTCGCGCCCCGTGGATCAACGGGATTCTCCGCAAGGCGCTCGAGATCGTTGAAATCGTCCTGGGCGGCCGCCGGATCATCGATCGTCTGTTCAAGCATGTCATGATCCCCCGAGCCGCGCGCATCCCGATCCATCCGACCGCCCGCCATGTATGGTGCGCCGCCGCACGAGAGAATCGTCAAGGCGGTCCACAGGTGAAGCAGGTATTTCACCATTCCCACCACCTCCCTACGCCAGCGGAAACCGTGCTTCCAAGCGCCGGATTCTCGCTCCATGAAAGATCGAAAAGCATGGAGGCGATCTCGACCAAAACCTCGCTCGCGAGCTCCCCCGTCTTCCACCTGTAGCCGGACACGATGGAGCATCGGTCGCCCAAACGGACTTCGAGCGCGATCCGCGAATCTCCGTCGCGCTCGCCGGACACCGTCCGGTTGAACGCTACGCCAAAAAAACTCCCTCGAAGCACAACAAGGACAGCGGCCTGCCGGGGGACGCCGGGATCGCTCTCGTACACGGCGCGTGTGTAGCCGACGAGCACTCTGTGAGCGCATTCGTACGAAAGCGCAAGGGACAGCGAATGAGATTGAGCCGCCGCGAATCCCCGCACCTCGCGCCGCTCGCTCGCCGGCGCAGCCCCGAGGCGGAATCCACGGATGGGCAAGCGCACCCAGAGATCGGCGGCCAAATCGTCCTCGCGATAGAGCGAGTGAGCCAGTCGATGCCAGCCGAGCCATACCGAATGCGACGGCGTCTCGAATCCGGCGCGCAGATCGCACGCGACGAGCCCATCCAGCATGTAAGGATCGGCGAATTTCGAAAAGACCCCGGCGCGGCTCTTTTCGCAGAGATAGAATCCCGGAAACACGCATTGGGAAGGGAGGCTGGGCCTATCGAAGTCGAGGCGGCACGGCGAACACTCCAATGCGCCGGCCCAAGCACCGGCGGAAAAAGCCAAGACGAAAAGCACCGCTCCGGAGGCCAGAACAACGCTCAGTTTCCAACCACGGCGATGCACGTTTTCTCTTTCCTGCACACTCCACCTCCCGCCCCCGTGAACTCGACTAAACACACGTAGAGCCCCGTCCGAACGCATGAACCGTCATTCGCTCTGCCGTCCCACCTGCATGAGAACTCGAGGGAGCCCTCGCGCTCTCCGAAGATGCGGCGTACCTCGAAACCTTCCAGGCTGAAGACGCGTACGAGGAAACCCGTCTCATCGCGGGCGCGCTTGCCCGTAATCGACGCCTCGCCATCCCGACGCAAGCAGAAGGGATTCGGCGAGATCACGATTCCTTTTCCGTCTCTCATTGTCTCCACGCGGGTGGAATTTTCCTCGCCCGGCGTCGAGCCGGTTGGTGCGGCACATCGATGCCAGATGCCTCCCGATCGGGCGCTGCAGACGTCAGCCGAGATCCGTTCGATGCTCCTGCCGCGCTCGCTGCCGATCAGGGCCCCGTAGGCAATCCTCTCGACGAGAACGCCCTCTGAGTCGAAAAGCTCGACGATATCGGCAACGCCATCCACCTCCGAATCGTTCAGGGATGGCAATGCCCCGACAAGGCCCCTCACCGGAGCGCGGCATGCGGGGAACTCCCTCATGAACGAGGATGAGTCCCGCGCGAGAATCGCGAGCCCGCCGGGCGGAATCGGAAAATCCCCGGCCGAAACGAGGCGTTTCGATCCTGTCGCATCGCATATGGTCCAAGATCCGAGATCACAGGCCTCCGGCGAGCCGTTCTTGAGCTCGATCCATTCGCTCATTCCTTCATCGGGGCGATACATTATCTCGTTTATCACGATTGCCCCGGGTGAAGACGCCAGGGATACGGCCGCGGTATCATTAGCGGGGTTTTCATCCGGAGCTCCCTCCAGGCGCACCTGGATCTCGAAACGAAGCGCCTCCGGAGCGATGAACGAAACCGCGGCCGAATCGGCGGCGCACGGCGCTAGATCCACGGCAAGCGCCAGCAGTTTCGAAAACACGACGCTCCCTCTTTCGACAGTTTCCGCCACGATGGATAGACGCGCTTCGAAAGGTTCGATGCCGCGGTTCTCGATTACGATTCTCATGGAGAACGGATATCCCCGGCAAGGAAGCGCCGCCGCCTCGAGGCCGACGCTCACGTCGTGCAGGAAGAAGTTTCTCCGGCCCGGAGTCGGGGACGACGCGACGAAGTCCGCGTCATTCCGGTCGCTGTCGAATCCGTCCGGCTTGCGCGCGAGGCTCGAGCCCGCCGCAACGTCGGCTGCGGGATTCGTTTCATAGAGATCGCTCGACGAGCAGGCGCCGTAGCCGACGAGATCGGCTACACCCGAGGGGGAAACGAGGCGCACGGCATCGGGACCATTGCCAAGGGTACCGTCGAGCAAGAGTGCCGGCGCGGGATCGCGGAGGCTTCCGGCTATGCAGAGGAACTCCCCCGGTCCGACGCGCGTTCCAGATCCGGCCGACCAGATCGTCGTCTTGCCGAGCGATGCTCCGTCGAGGAACTCAAGGCTCCAGCCGTCAAGATCGCAGGTATCCTCCGAAGCGTTGTAGAGCTCGACGAACTCCCACCCGCTGTCCTTCCCGGGATGATCGTAATAGACTTCGTTGATGACGACGCCGGTACACGGGAAAGCATCGAAGGAGAGAAATAGAATGGAGAGAATAGAAACAGGAAATGCGCGGAAACAAAAAAGGCTCCACCACATCATCCACCACCACCTCCCGAGCCGGAAGCATCCTAGCGCAAAACGGCCGATCACTTCAATAGAAATCTATAGGGAAGTCACGAGGAGACCCCATTCATGAGAAGAGCCAGTCAAACAGGCATGCCAACCCGCCGCGGGTCATTGGGACGGCCCGCTAGTTCCCAACGCCCAAATTGCGCAGAATCTTCTCTCCCCTATTGTCCCCTCGCCGGTAGCCGTACCATCTCGCGGCGATCCTGCCCTGCCTGTCGATGATGTAGTTAAGCGGGAGGGCACTCTGCCCATTCGGCGTTTGATACTTCTCGTAGAGAACCTCCCGAGCCGCGGCGGTCGTATCGGCGATGTTCGGAAATCCAATCGCCTTCTCGCCGAGAAATTCCTTCGCCGCCGCACGGCCGTCCGAGCAGTTGAAACCGAGCACAACGAGACCGTCGCCGGCGTGCTTGTTATGGAGCTTCTGAAGTTGCACGAGCTCATTGCGGCACGGCACGCAGCTGAGCCGCCAGAAGGAGAGCCACACGACCTCGCCTCGATGTTCCGACAGGCGAAACGCCGAGCCATCGAGAAGCTCGAAAGCGAAATCGGGCGCCTCGCCGCCAAGCTTGAGAAGGCCGTCCCCGAGCTCCTGCAGCCGGTACTCTGTCCAGCCGACGGGAGGTTTCCATAGAAACGTCTCCTTCGGGATCGCGCCGTTCACGACAACGGCGCGCCAGCTCTCTTGCACCGCGATTTCCCTCTTCACGCGGACCGTCTCCTCGAGCCTGCGCGGCAGATGATCGCGCCTCGAAACCCAGAACACCCTTGTCCTCTGGCCTTTCGCGTAGGTCGCCTCGATGACGTCGCACGCCTCGCCGTCCGCGCTACCAGAACCCGTGATCGTCACCTCTTCCAGAAGTTCGTCGACGAGATCGGAGCTGCCGTGAAAAATGCTCGGATCGAGAATCATCATCGACATTCCCGTTCCAAATACGCTCGTCTCCCGCGCGATGGAAAGCGAACCGGCCGGGGCGTCCTTGAGAATGTACGATCTCATACAATCGCGCGCGTTCGAGGTGGAATCGGTTTCGTGGATATAAGGTCTCCCGTTCGGCCAGAATATCCACATTCGGCGTCCGTCCAGGACAAGAACACCGGTCTTCCGCCCATCCATGCTCGACGATTCGAGCCGTGCGAAATTGGGTTTCTTGAGCCACATGCGATAGTTCGAGCGTCCGATCTCCCTCCCGTCCGTCATCCACACGTACTCGCTCTCATATGAGAGCGAGCGTGCGTCGCGAAGCGCCCCGTTCATCGCCGTGTATATCGCCAGTGCCGATGAATCGCCCCTTATCGCGCCATTGGAAACGCGCTTGCCCGGGGCGGCTCCGGAAACCGGAACGAGCAGAAGCGCGGCGACCATCATCCATGCCAGCGCGAGAACGCGCCTGAAAATCTTCATACCAGCCCCCATGCTTTCCTGAGAGTCCATTCGGCGCCGAGCAACGCAACGATGCCGAAGAGAACGAGAATATCTCCGCGGATCCCGCGAACGTCCTTCCTTTCAACGCGCCGCTCCTCGAGGCGCAGCCGCGGCGCGAGGAAGCCTAGGCCCGGGCCTTCGAGATATTCACCACCCGTGGCCAGCGCGATCTGCGAGAGGGCCGCCCCGTCGCGCGACGTATCGAGAAATTCGACCGAAACCGGGGCGACGGAGAAAGATGCAGTGCCGGAGGCGCCGCTAACGCTCCCGGTTATCTCCGAAACGGCGACGCTGTACTCACCGGGAGGCAGAGGATCGAGCTCCGATCGATAGCAACTCTTCCGCCTCGAATCGGGCTCGAAGATGACGCTGCTCACCGTTCGATCGCGTCCCCCCGTTCGCTCCCGCACCTCTCCTCGCAGACAATCTGGCGCGCGTCTCTCCCCGATGTGCACGGTGAGCCTCACGCGATCCCCGCTGCGATACACGGTTCTATCGGCTTCGACGCTGAGCGCTGGCGCCCTGGCTCCCTCGGCAAGGTACTGCACGAGGCCTCCGAGAAAAGACTCGTAAATGCGCTGTCCGCCTTCTCCTGCAAGCCTCCAACGCCAGATGGGGAAACCGAGCACGGCGCATGATAGACCTTCGCCACGCCTGGCGAGAGCGAGAAATGGCATGCTACCCCCGCGACCCTCCATCACGAGAGGAATGCGCGCCCCCGACCCAGCCTCAATCCCCACGATCCTCCCAGAAAGCGGCGGCATCGCATCGAGACCGCCCTCGGCGAGCATCGAGGCGACGGGGTCATTGAACGCCTGAGCCGAAAGCCTAACCTCAACATCCGTGTAATCGACGCGCAAATTCCGAAGGCGCCTGACGGGGAGAAGCGAAGCGAGGATCTCGAATGATCCTTCCCTGGTGAGCGGCGAGCTCTCATCCGCCAGAAAGAGAACACTCCCCCCCGCCTTGACGAATGCATCGAGTGCTTCGACATTCTGCCTCGCGTCGAACAGTCTGGCGTCATCAGAGACGATTATGAGATCGTAGCTCACGAGCCCGGCTGCGAGCGCCGGGAAGGTCCACGGCTTCCCGCCCGGAATCACAGCGAATCCCTTGTCCGCGATCCAGGAAACGGGCTCGATGTCGAGCCGCTTCGAGCGCTTGACGAGATCTCGCACAAATGTCATATTCCAATCCGGGAATTGATCGATATAGAGGATGCGAACCTTGTCCTTGAGCACGTCGATCCGGAACGTCTCGAGATTGTTATCCTCTCGTTCCTCGCCGGCGAGCGGAGACGCCTCCACGGAGAGGCGATGCTCTCCTTCCGCGTCCGCCTCATAGCTCAACGGAACGCTTATGATCTCCTCGTCCCTTTTCACTGAAACGGAGGCCGCGTCCTCGATCCTTTTCCCCTCGACGAGGCGCACATCAATCGTTCTTCCCCTGAAGCCGGACGCCCGAATCACAGCTTCAACCGGCACATTTGTTCCACGATACGCGACACGATCGGCCGAGACATCCGTGATCGAAACGTCGGCCCTCGCGAGCGTACACCCGAATCCGATCGTATAGACCGGCGTCGTTACCTTTTCCGACGAGACAACCATGCCGCGCGTGATTCTGCCATCCGAGAGAAGAATCATGGCGGCGAGATTTCGAGAGCGATACCTACGCTGTGCCGCCTCCAGGGCGCCCCATACGTCGGTACCCTCCCCATCCGCCTCGACGGAGCTATCGCCGCGCAGAGGAAGGCTTGAAATCGATTCCGCGAAGGGAAGCACTTCCACGTCCGCCTTCTCGCCGCCGAGCGAGCGGCGAAACGCATCCATGCCGCTCAGGGCGGCGTCGAGCCTGGTTCTCCCCGCGGAGTCGCGGATCCCCATGCTCCGCGAGTGATCCAGAAGCAGGAGAACCAACGGCTTTCTTACCTCGACCTTCGTAGAAACGAGGGTTGGATTAACGAGAAGGAGCCCAAGAAGAACGAATGCCCCGGTTCGCATGCCGGCCAGCAGAGTTCGCCGCCGGAAAGAGATGGGCGGATACGTCCCACGGTATGCGAAAAGGGCAAAGACAATGAGCGCAGCGGCGACGAGTATCTTCCAAAGCTCGAAGTGCATCAGGCCGTTCCTTGCGGGCTCGCGTTGATAATCGAGTTTGGATGCTATCAGAGAGGAGAGGCGGTGTCAAAATCGAAAAGCATCAGAAAAGATGCCGTCGTAACGATTGGATGGATTCGGAATGAATTCTGGCTTCCGCTGGCGCATAGGGCGCAAGCTACTCCGCCTTATGCCCCTGAGGGCTCGGCACCCGGGGGCCTTCGTTGCTCGAGGATACATCTTCGCCGCCGGAACCTGAGGATGAGGCGCCACCGCCCGCAGCAGCTATCTTGAAGCTCTTTATCGCTTCCTCGAGGCTATCGAAGCTCTGGAGTATGGTCTGAAACTCGAGAAGCTCGAAGACCTCGTAAACGTCGCCGATCATGGAAGCGAGCTTGAGATCGCCTCCGTTCTCGCGGATGGACTTGATCTCGCTGATGAAGATGCCCCATCCTGCCGAACTGATATAGTTCACGCCTGCAAGATCGACGACTATATTGTAGCGGCCTTTCTTGAGAAGCCGCTTCAAGCTCTCCTCGAGCTCGGCCGACGTTGTGGTATCGACGTACCCCTGAACGGACAGCACGGACACATCCGGGTTTGTTTCAGGTCTCGAGAATGATACGTTGATGCCTTCCATTCCCAGTTCCTTTCATGCGTCGTGTATCTTTGTATTCTGATGCGTTGCGAATACGGAGAGCGCTTCTTCCGTGCTGCCGTACGGCATCAAAAGCGTGTTGAACTCAAGCAGGTCGAACACTTCCCGCACGTCGGGGTGCATTGCCGCGAGCTTTATGTCACCGTTCCGCTGCCTGATCCCCTTGATCTCCCCCACGAAGATGCCCCATCCCGCCGAGCTGATGTAGTTCACACCGCCGAGATCGGCAACAATGCGCACGCTATTCGAAGCGACGAGCTCATTGAACTTGTCCTCGAGGAACTGCGC
>JAQTVX010000229.1 GCA_028706585.1 Candidatus Krumholzibacteriia bacterium
CGCGAGATCTCGAGGATACTCTCCGGATCAAGGACGTTCCCGAAGGTTCCTGGGTGCCGCCGGTCGTCCTCTCCTCCGCGCTCGACGGAAAGGGGATCGATGACGTCTCGGCGCGGATCGATGAGCACCGGCGCTATCTCGAATCGCGCGGGCAGCTGGAGGCGAAGCGGAAGCGAATTCTCTATTCGCGCGTCCGCGACTCCTTCATGGAGCGAATGGAACGGCGAATATGGAACGATGCCGATATTCGCGCATTGATCGAGGGAAGGATGGAGGAAGTCTATGCCGGACGGCTGTCTCCATCGAAGCTCGTCCGCGATCTCGAGACACGTTTCGCGGACAATCTGAAACTGTAAACGGACGCTTCTCGCGGAGAGAGTGGAGCTATTCGTATGAAGAAGAGCGCCGAATCGGAATATGAGAAAGGGAAAAAGCACTGGGAGTCCTCTTTTGGAGAAGAGCCGGTGCAGGACGTGGATTTCTCGACTGTCTCCTCGGAGAGCGTGAAGCCCCTTTACGGGCCGGACGACATGGCCGACCTTGATTACCTTCGCGATCTCGGTTTCCCCGGCGAGTATCCATTCACGCGCGGCGTGTATCCGACGATGTACAGGGGCCGCTTCTGGACGATGCGGCAGTTTTCGGGCTTCGGCACCGCGCGCGACACGAATGGGCGTTACCACTATTTGCTCGACCACGGACAGACGGGGCTGAGCGTGGCATTCGATATGCCCACGATCATGGGCTACGACTCGGACCATCCTCGCTCCGAGGGCGAAGTCGGACGCTGCGGCGTCGCGATCGACTCGCTCCGCGACATGGAGATACTCTTCGACGGGATCGATCTCTCGAAGATCACCACATCGATGACGATAAACGCGCCCGCATCGATACTGCTCGCGTTTTACCTGTGCGCCGGGGAGAAGAAGGGCGCGCGAAGCGATCAGGTGGGGGGGACGATTCAGAACGACATTCTGAAGGAGTACATTGCGCAGAAATCGTGGATTTTCCCGCCCGAGCAGTCGATGCGGCTTATTACCGACATCATGGCGTTTTGCTCGGATCACGTTCCGCGGTGGAACACGATCAGCATAAGCGGCTACCATATCAGGGAAGCCGGTTCGACTGCGGTGCAGGAGCTCGCCTTCACTCTAGCCGACGGCTTCGCCTACGTCGAGGCGGGAATCGCCGCCGGGCTCGACGTGGACGTTTTCGCGCCGAGGCTGTCGTTCTTCTTCAACGCGCACCTCGATTTCTTCGAGGAGATCGCCAAGTACCGGGCGGCCCGGCGCATATGGGCGAAGCGGATGAAGGAAAAATACGGGGCGAAGGATCCCCGGTCCCTGCTGTGCCGTTTTCACACGCAGACGGCCGGATGCACGCTGACGGCCCAGCAGCCCGAAAACAACATCGTGCGCACCGCGTTTCAGGCGTTGTCGGCCGTACTCGGAGGAACGCAGTCACTCCACACGAACTCGATGGACGAAACGCTGGCGCTTCCATCGGAGAAGGCGGTCCGCAGCGCGCTCCGCACGCAGCAGCTCATTGCCTGCGAGACGGGTGTCATCAACACGATCGATCCGCTGGCGGGAAGCTATTTTATAGAGGCGAAAACGCGTGAGATGGAGGAGAAGGCGGAGGAGTATTTCGCCAAGATCGACGAGATGGGGGGTGTGGTCAAGGCGATAGAGGCGGGGTTCTTCCAGCGGGAGATCGGCCGATCGGCGTATGAATATCAGAAGGCGGTCGAGAGACAGAGGAAGATAGTCGTCGGCGTGAACCGCTTCCAGCTCGAGGACGAGGCGATCGAGATACCGATACTCAGGATCGATCCGCATGTCGAGATCGAGCAGCGTAACGCCGTGCGAAAAGTGCGCACGGACCGGGACAACGACAAGGTCTCCCGTGAGCTCACGCGGCTCGGAAAGGCGGCCGCGGGAACGGACAACCTCATGCCTATCATCGTCGACTGCGCCCGCTGCTACTGTACAGAGGGCGAGATCATCGCGGCGCTCAAGGAGGTTTTCGGCGAATACCAGGAGCCGCCGATATTCTGATGCCTATACGGGATTCATGACAGGAGGGTGCTGCAATGGCGCGAAAGATCAGGGTGCTCATCGCTAAGCCGGGGCTCGACGGCCATGACCGTGGCGCCAAGGTCGTGGCGAATGCCCTGCGTGACGCGGGCATGGAGGTGATCTACACGGGCCTCCATCAAACCCCCGAGATGATCGTCGAGTCTGCGGTCCAGGAAGATGTAGACGTCGTGGGACTGAGCATTCTCTCGGGAGCTCACATGACCATGTTCCCGCGGATCATGGATCTGCTCAGAGAGAAGGGCGCGGCGTACATCAAGGTGGTTGGCGGCGGGATCATTCCAGAGGAAGACGTGAAGAGGCTCGAATCGATGGGGGTCGCCAAGGTTTTCGGACCCGGCACCGATACGAGGGATATCGTCGATTTTCTGAAGAATAACTTTCAACATGCCGCGTGAAACGAGCGGAAGGAGGAGTAATGTCTGAGGTCTACATCGTCGGTGCCGTGCGGACGCCTCTCGGCAAGTTTCTGGGAGGTCTGTCGCCGATATCGGCCCCAAGGCTCGGCGCCATGGTCGTCAAGGAGAGTCTGAAGCGTTCCGGAGTCCCGGCCGATCGGGTCGAAGAAGTTATCATGGGGAACGTCATCTCGGCCGGGCTCGGGCAGAATCCGGCCCGGCAGGCGTCGATCTACGGCGGCGTCACGGAGACAGCCGGGGCGTTGACCGTGAACAAGGTGTGCGGCTCGAGTCTAAAGGCCGTAGCTCTCGCGACGCAGGCCATCAAGCTCGGAGACGCCGACATTATCATCGCCGGCGGCATGGAGAACATGAGCGCCGCGCCTTACATTCTCCGGCAGGCGAGAACCGGCTATAGGCTCAATGACGGCGCCATCGTGGATACGATGGTGTTCGACGGGCTCTGGGACATCTACAACGACTTTCACATGGGAAACACGGCGGAGCTGGTCTCCGAAAAGTACAAGGTTTCCCGCATGGAGATGGACGAGTACTCTTACAATAGCCATCGCAAGGCGGTCGAGGCGCATGAGAAGGGCAGGTTCCGGGAAGAGATGATGACGGTCGAGATTCCCCAGAAGAAGGGGGATCCTGTGAGAATCGACCGTGACGAGGGACCGCGCTCCGACTCGAATATCGAGAGCCTCGGCAAGCTCAAGCCGGTGTTCAAAGCGGGCGGGACTATCACGGCCGGGAACTCCTCGCAGATATCGGATGGCGCCGCTGCGCTGGTGCTCCTTTCGGAGACGAAGGTGAAGGAACTCAAGGCGAAGCCGATAGCGCGCGTGACCGGCTACGCGACGGGCGGCATGAAGCCCGAATGGGTCATGATGGCGCCGACCGTGGCCATTCCGAAGCTTCTCAAGAAGGTCGGGCTCACAATCCGCGATTTCGACGCGATCGAGCTCAACGAGGCATTCGCCGTGCAGCCTTGCGCCGTCATGAAAGAGCTCGGAATGGATCCGGCGAAGGTCAATATCAACGGCGGCGCCGTTGCTCTGGGGCATCCGATCGGTTGTTCCGGCGCGAGAATCCTCGTCACGCTGCTCCACGTTCTGAAGCAGACGGGCGGCAAGCGGGGTCTCGCGTCGCTCTGCCTCGGGGGCGGCAACGCCGTGGCGCTCTCGGTCGAGATGGTGTAAGGGAGGAGCGATCAATGGAAGTGAAGAAGATCGCCGTCATCGGCGCCGGTACGATGGGAAACGGCATCGCGCAGGTCTTCGCGCAGCATGGATACCCGGTCGTGATGATCGATGTCAAGGATGAGTTCGTTCAAAGGGGAATGGGCGCCGTCGAGAAGAGTCTCGCGCGCCTCGTCAAGAAAGAGGTCATGGACGACAAAACGAAGGCGGAGGTGATCGGGCGCATCAAGGGTTCAACGAGCTTGAAGGACGCCGCTTCCGTGGATCTCGTCGTCGAGGCGGTTCTCGAGGATTTCGCGGTCAAGAAGAAGGTGTTCAAGGAGCTCGATGCGCTGCTCGGAAAGGACGCGATCCTCTCGACCAACACATCTTC
>JAQTVX010000230.1 GCA_028706585.1 Candidatus Krumholzibacteriia bacterium
GGGCGTCGAGGGAAGGCTGAGCGGCAAGACCATGGGCGGAGCGCTCGAGCTGGCCCGCGTCAAGGGCAATATTGACCTCGAGACGATGGGTGGCTCGGTGACGGTCGAGGATTCGGAGGCGGACGGCAAGGTGAGCACGATGGGTGGTGGGGTCCGCATCCGAAACGTGAAAGGGAACCTCAAAGGCTCCACAATGGGCGGTTCGGTGACCTACGAAAACGTTACCGGGCGCTCCGCCTCTTGCGAGGACGAGGAGATGGACGTCTCGACCATGGGCGGCGACATAGACATCGGCGACACCGACGCGAAGGTCAACGCGAAGACCTACGGCGGCGACGTGGATGTCGCGAAGGTCAAAGAGGTGCACGTGACGACCATGGGCGGCGACATCAACATCGACGAAGCGCCGGCCGGCGCCAGCGTCTCGACGATGGGCGGGGACATCAACATTCACTCGGCGGGGAAATACATCAAGGCCAAGACCATGGGCGGGGACATCGACGTCGAGAGCATTGACGGACGCATTCATGCAACGACGATGGGCGGCGACGTCACGGTCACGATGACCGGCGATCCGAAGCAGGGGGAGCGCGACGTCGAGCTCAGCTCGATGGGCGGCGATATCGCTCTCACGGTGCCGGCGGGGCTATCGATGAAGTTCGATCTCGAGATCAAGCTCACGAAAAAGCACGACAGGCCCCGCAAGATCGAGAGCGATTTTCCGGTGAAGGTCGAGGAGACTCCCAAATGGGAGCGTAACTGGATGGGACAGGCCTGCAAACACATCTACGGAACCGGCTCCGTCGGCGGTGGCGAGCACATAATCAAGATCAGCACGGTCAATGGTAACATAACTATAAAGAAGGGCTTATAACGAAGAGCGCCTGAATACAAGAGCACTGGCACCTCGATCGCAAGGGGCGGGGAGACAACCCCGCCCCTATTGATTTATGGCCGCTGCGGCAAGAACTATTCTCAGTAATATTATAAGAACACGGAATAATAGTTGACAGTTTCCCGAATTTGCAGGATAATATTTGCCCATCAGGGCGAACCATCCCGATTTATTTGAAATGGTGACCGCATGAGCGCCGAGAACAACAACACGCTTCATCCGGCCGACAAGCGGATACTCGAAATCCTGCAGGCGCAGGGGCGCATTCCGAACGTGCAGCTCGCCGCCGAGGTGGGTCTGAGCCCCTCGGCCGTGCTCGAGCGCGTGCGGAAGCTCGAGGAGCGGGGCATCATCGAGCGCTACGTCACGCTGCTCGACAACAAGAAGGTGGGGCTCTCGACGGTCGCCTTCGTCGCGGTTTCGCTGAATCTCCATCAGAGCGACGCGATAGAGAATTTCCACCGCTTCATCAAAGAAAACAGGAACGTCCTCGAATGCCACCACGTCGCCGGGGCCGAGGATTACCTTCTCAAGGTCTACGCGCGCGACATCGACGAGTACGAGCACTTCCTTCTCGAAAGCCTGACGCGGACGAGGGGGATCGACAAGGTTAAGACGATGTTCGTTCTGTCGACGCTCAAGCGCGAGACGGCGATGCCGCTGGGATAGCCGTGATAACGATTTCACAAGGACGCGAGAGGGATCCCGCGAGGAGCTTCAACAATCATTCATAGGAGGGTCAGATGAAAAAGAAGGAGAAGAAGCTTCGGTTCGATACCATCTCCGTGAAGGGCGGGTACAGCCGGGAAGACCAGCTCAGATATCACACGATGGCGCCTCCGATCATACAGAGCGCCGTTTTCCCCTACGAATCGGCGCAGTGGGCGGCGGATCTCTACAGCTACAAAATCGATGGGTTCGCGTACGGCCGCATCAACAACCCGACGAACGACATCTTCGAGAAGCGCATGGCGATTCTGGAGAATGGAGAGGCCGGGCTCGCAACGTCGTCGGGGATGGCTGCGATCTTCATGGTCGCCCATCATCTCGTCGAGGCCGGAGAGGAGATCGTGTCGTCGAACCGCGTGTACGGAGGCACATTCGAGCTTTTCAACACGTCGATGCCGCGCATGGGGGTCAAGACGAACTGGGTCACCGAGCCCGACAAGATCGCGAGCTGGGAAAAGGCCATAACGAAAAAGACGAAGCTCATCCACGTGGAGAGCCCGAGCAACCCGAATCTTTTCGTGGCGGACATTCCGGCGATCGCTAAGCTCGCCAAGTCGAAAGGCCTGCCGCTCATGGTCGACAACACGATCTGCACTCCGGCGCTCATGCGGCCCATAGAGATGGGCGCCGACATCGTCATACATTCCGCGACGAAGTACATCAGCGGTAACGCGACGAGCCTCTCGGGCGTGGTCGTGGGCAAGCTGGATTTCATCACCCACGTGCGGCGCGTCGGTTTCCGCAACATCGGCCCGACGATCTCGCCGTTCAACTCATGGCTCTGCCTTCTCGGGCTCGAGAGCCTCTCGCTTCGCATGAATAAGCATTCGGACAACGCAATGGCGATTGCGAAGTATCTCTCGAAGCATCCGAAGATCGAGTCGGTGAGCTACCCCGGCCTTCCCAGCCATCCGCAGCACGAAGTGGCCAAAAAGACGATGAGCGCTTACTCATCGCTGATGAGCTTCAACGTGAAAGGCGGGCTCGAGGCGGCGAGGCGCGTGATCGATCACCTCGAGATCGCCGTGCACACCACGCATCTCGGCTCGTCTCAGACCGTGGCGATTCAGCCGGCGGCGACGACGCACTGGCAGCTCGGCCCGGAGGAGCGCGCCAAGGCCGGCGTTCCCGACAACCTGATCCGCTACTCGGCGGGCCTCGAGGATGCGCAGGATCTCATGGAGGATCTCGACAACGCATTAAGTTTCGCGTAACGGCATTGGGCTCGCGCGGCGGGCGCCGGCGCGCGACGCAAAGGAGGAAGCGATGTACAAGATCGCAATCGTCGGGTTTGGGGTCGTGGGACAGGGGCTGGCGGAGATTCTGTTGAAGCACGGACAGCGGCTGCGGAAAGAGAACGGCTTCGAGTTCTCCGTCGTCGCGGTTAGCGATTTCGTGAAGGGTTCCGCGTACGATCCCAAGGGGCTCGATCTCGCGAGGCTCCTCGAGCTCGCGAAGACGAACGCAATTTCGCGGTACCCCGGCGCGAAGACCGGTTGGAACGCGATCGACACGATCGCCAAATCGAACGCCGACATCGTGGTCGAGGCCACATATACCGACATCAAGACCGGCGAGCCGGCATACTCTCACTTCAAGGCGGCGCTTGGTTCGGGCAAGCACCTCGTAACGACGAACAAGGGGCCTACGGCGCTCTTCTTCCGCGAGGTCGCCTCTCTCGCCAAGGCGAGGAAGGTGCAATTCCGCTATGAGGGCACCGTCATCAGCGGGACTCCGGCCCTGAACCTCGCCGAGCTCTGCCTCGCCGGGAACGAGATCAAGGAGATCCGCGGCATCGTGAACGGCACTACGAACTTTATCCTCACGAACATGGAGAAGGGCAAAAGCTACGCCGACGCGCTCAAGGAGGCGCAGGATCTCGGCTACGCGGAGGCCGTGCCCGACGCCGATGTCGAGGGCTTCGACGCGATGGCCAAGGTCGTCATCCTCGCCAAGGCCGTCATGGGAGCCGACGTCAGGATCGCGGACGTCGATCGCACCGGCATCACGAAGATCACGCTCGACGATGTCGTTGCGGCCAAGGTGGAAGGCAAACGCTGGAAGCTCATCGGCCGCGTCGCGCGCGAAGGCGGCTCGGTGCGCGCCTCGGTAAGACCCGAGAAGCTGGATATCGCCGACCCGCTTGCTTCCGTCGGTGGCGCGACGAACGCGCTCACGTTCAGCACGGATCTCATCAGGAACGTGACGATAATAGGCCCGGGTGCCGGCAAGATCGAGACGGGATATTCGATCCTGGTCGATCTGCTCGCGATTCACAGGGCGGAGGCCGCAGCGAAAATGGCGGCCCCGAAGGCGGTCGCGAAAAAGGCGCTGAAAAAGGCGCTGAAAAAGGCCGCAAAGCGTCCGACGAAAAGGGCGCCGAAGAAGACCGCCAAGAAACCGGCGAAGAAGACGCAGAAGCGAA
>JAQTVX010000013.1 GCA_028706585.1 Candidatus Krumholzibacteriia bacterium
GTGTCAGGGATTTTCGTTTAGGGGGTAGGAATATTCGATGATAAGCAAAGAGCTTCTCGATATCCTGGCTTGTCCGAAGTGCAAGGAGAAGGTCGTCCCGGATGACGCGGGGGACTATCTCATTTGCGGCAGGTGCCGTGTGCGGTATCCGATAGAGGAAGATATACCGATAATGCTCATTGACAGGGCGGAGAAGATCATTTAGCCGCCCGTGCGGAGGGTTATACTCCAGTGTGCCTGTTCACGCACGTCGCATTCGGAGCGATCGCCGGGGCCATATCCCCGACTCCGTATCTGGCGCCTTTCCTCGGTCTGGCGAGCCATATAGGGCTCGACGTCATTCCTCACCATGATATCGATAGAATGCGCACAGAGATCCTTCTCGCCGCAGCCGCGGTCGCAGCAGTGGCGATAGGCGGGGCTCTCAGCCTCAAGGTCGCGCTCGGGATAGCGTTTGCGCTCATTCCGGATATCGAGAATCTCTTGTGGAAGTTGGGAACGATTCGCGACGATCAGAAGATCTTTCCCGGACATCGAAGACTCATCCCCCACGGGATGGTCTTGGGAAAGAGCAACCTCATCCTGCAATTCGCCGCATCGGCCGTCGCCATAGCATTGTTGATACGGAGGAGTGTATGAGGAAACTCGCGCTCGCGATCGCGATATGCGCGGTGCTCGCGACACCCGCCTTCGGGGAGCCATATCGTATCATCTCCTCGGATCGTTCGAGCATCACGGTCGAGTTCATTGTCGGCGATCCGACGATTTCGCCGATCGAGCCGGAGGGCCAGGGACGCCTCAGCCGGATCTCGATAGGCGGATTCTTCCCATACGATGCCGAGGGATCGCCCATTCTTCCCGTGCGGCGCTTCTTCTTCGCCGTGCCGGCGATGGAGGGTGTCAGGCTCGACGTTATCGATGAGGATTCACGCTTCATTAGCGGAGTTCTCCCGGTCGTCGCGATCGCCGGCGGTTCTTTGGCTGAAGAGCGGAAAGCGCTGGAGAAGACCCCCGCATTGAGCGATCAGCGCTTCGTTGTCCTTTCGGGAGTCGAGAAGATGCGCGGAACGTGGTGCGCGTTGGTTGACGTCCATCCCGTTCTTTTCGATCCGGCGGAGCAGGGGGTCTCATGCGCCACCCGGCTCGTTGTTCGTCTCTCGTTCCCGGCGGCCGAACTGGCTTCGAAGGCTGGGAAGGTGACGCAATTCGCCTCCGATCTGTTCGTGAATGCGGAACAGGCCGCTTCCTGGAAACGCGATTCCAAGAAAGCCGCCGCCGCGGAGCGCACGCCTTTTGAATTTTCCCTCTCGCACAGCTGGGTGAAGGTCGCCGTCACCGAGCAGGGCTTGTACAGTATCACGTACAATGATCTCCTTTCCGCCGGAGCGGATCCGGGGAGCATCGATCCTGCGACTATGCGTTTGTTCTCGGGCGGCCGCCATTGTGAGGCGGATAGTCTCAGCCAGGGAGGCAGTTTCCTCGACGACTACCATTTCACGGAGCACGCGATCCACTTCCTCGGAAATGCCGTTGGAACGTTCCAACCGGGGGATACGCTGGTTTTCTACGGGCTTCCAGTCGACGGGTGGGCGAACGACACGGACCCGGCGGCGGATCCAAGAACTTACGAAGAACACCCGTACGACGCGACGAACGTGTACTGGCTCACTTGGGGGAACGGCTTCGCCGGCGACGCGCTCAGAATGAAGTCGCGGGACGTGTCCCCTGGCGGCACGCCCGATACCGTGATTACGTGGTACGAGGAGCGCATCCATCGCGAGAAGGATCTCAACTACGATCCTTTTTACACTGACGACCGATGGTACTGGACGCTTCTCAAGATGAACGGCAGCACATCCACGTTCCTTGATAATTTCACCACGAGCGATTTGGCCGATGCTTCGGGCATCGCGAAAACCGAGGCATATGGGCCATACAACGAGAGAAACGCGGAAACGGCCGTATACCGGGTCAACGGCTCTGTCGTCGGCACTCTGGGGTGGACCGTCTACTCGGGATACCATCCGAATAGAATGGTGACGCTCGAGGCTGCCGTTTCCAGCATGCAGGAAGGGAAGAACACATTCGCCGCCACGAAGCCGGTTGCGAGCCAGATGTACATGCTCTGGTACGAGATCTTCTACCACAGGCTGCTCCACGCGAACGACGGCGAGCTCGATTTCCACGTGAGCGAGCGGCCCTTGACGGCGAGCTATTCGCTTTCCGAATTCCCTGCGGGGGGAAAGTTGCTTTTCGACGTGACCTACGATGGATCCCCGGTGCTTCTCACCGGCTGGCAATCGACCCAGGGGGGGCTTGCTTTCCAGGACTCGCTGCATGATCGGCCGCGCCATTACGTGGCGGCGTCGAGGAGCGCGTTCAAGAAGGCCGATTTGTCGGTAGTGAACGTGCTGTCCTTGAGGGATGAAACCTCCTGCCCGGAGATGGTCATTATATACCATCCCAATTTCCGCGACGCCGCTCTCACGCTCAAGGCGCACCGCGACAAGAACATGACCGTGCGCGCGGTGAGCATCGAAGACGTATACAATAATTTTTCGGGCGGGCACAAGGATCCGGTGGCGATTCGCAACTACCTCAAGTTCCTCTTCGACCAGGGAACTTGCGGGGAAGATGGAGAGCCGCTTCTCAAGTACGCCCTCCTCATCGGAAACGGCACGTTCGATCCGCGGAACCTTTTGGGCCAGGGGAATGATTTTCTTCCGTTCTGCATCAATATCTACTCCAATGAATCCGAGGCGATCGAGGAAGACGATTTCCTCGCGAAGCTCGACGATTCCGTGAGCAATGCGCCAGATCTCGCGATCGGGCGCTTGAGCGTCCTCACCGCGCGCGAGGCTAACGCCTGGGCTCAGCGCATCGTCGATTACGAGGACAAACCGGATTATGGAGCCTGGCGGAACAAGATCATTCTCTGCGCCGACGATGAATACTCAACTACGACGGATTCCGACTATGAATTCCTCATGTCGTCGGAGGACTTGGCGTCGCCGGCAGGGCCTTTCCCGATGTCGTTCGACTTGAAGAAGATATATCTCCACCTGTATCCGTTCGTCGGAGACGTGAAGCCGGCCGCGCGCGAAGATTTCATCTCGGAGTGGAGCGACGGCGCCGTCATAGTGAGCTTCACCGGGCACGGCTCCTCGCCTCAAATGACCGACGAACGCGTCATGGTCAACTCCGACATATATTCCCTCACAAACGGGCCGCGGCGGCCGGTGTTCCTGGCGTTCTCGTGTTCCGTCGGGGATCTCGAGTCGCCGTATCACCGTAGCATAGCTCAGAATCTAGTGACCTATGACGATGGCGGCGCGATCGGCTCGATCGCCGCCACGGCGCCGACCTATGCCTTTCCGAATGAGCTTATCAACGCATTGATCTTCTTTAACCTGTTCACATCGAAGGACAGCACCGGAACGCGACCCATCGGCTATGCGCTGCAGCTGGGGAAATACGCCGTCGCTTCGCATTACGGCTATGAGAGCAACAACGCCAAGTTCGCGTTACTCGGCGATCCGGCGATGCGCCTCGCCTCGCCGGGCTGCAAGGTCGTGCTCGAGACCGCCGAAATCGACACGATGCGCACCGGTCTCGAGTATGTAGTCAGTGGGCAGATCAGCGTCGGAGGTCAGGTGCTATCATCGTTCAACGGGACCGCCGACGTGATTGTGCAGGAGGCCCAGCAGAATGTGAGCGAGACAATAAGCTCGTCGGGTGCCGTTCTCGATTACGTTCTTCCGGGCAGCGATCTTTTCCGGGGAACGGTCGACGTCGCCGCGGGCAAGTTCTCCGTCGAGTTCGTCGTGCCGCGCCGCTGCCACACGGGCCCCAGGGCAAGGATTCGCAGCTACGTGTCGTCGTCGTCGATAGACGGAGTGGGCGCGTGCGATACTCTGCTCATCGTCCAATCGGATACCGTGCGGGAGAACCTCGAGGCTCCGCAGGTGCATCTATACTTCTCCGGACAGGCGACCAAGGTCAAAACCGGGGCGAAGCTCATCGCCGATATTTCCGACCCGGACGGTATCGCGATACTCGGCACCGATCCGCAGAGCTCGATCTTCCTCGAATTCGACGGGAGCGGCTATCCGGTCTACGTGACCGATTACTTCTCCTACGATCACGGCTCGCACACGACCGGCAGCGTTGAATATCCACTCTCATCGGGTTTTGCGACCGGGCCGCATTCCGTGATCATAAAGGCGTTCGACAATCTTGGGCTTTCCGCGTCCGATACCCTCGGTTTCGAGATCGTCGAGGAGGGGCTCTACGAGGTGAGCGACGTCTTCAATCTGCCCAATCCCTTCTCGGTGAGCACGAATTTCGTCTTCCAGGTGACGAATCCTGCGGATGCGAGCCTCGCCGTTTTCACCGTCTCGGGAATCAAGATATGGGAACGGCGCATCACGGCCGAGGAGGGATTCAACAGCATCTACTGGGATGGCAAGGATCTTGCGGGGGACGCGATCGCGAACGGAACATACCTGTTCGTGCTGAATGTAGATTTCAAGGACTCGTTCCATAGATCGGAGACGGTGAGGGGAAAGGTGGTGCACCTGAAGTAGCCGTGCCGGAACTGCTCCGGGAGAGTTCGCTTGGCGGAGCCAAACTGCTTGACCCGGCATGGATTGGATATGATTATTCATTATGTAGATCGGCCAGAACGGAGGATTTTCAATATGATGAAAACTGCAGCTGTATGTGCACTGGCGGCGCTCTTGGTGGTGTTGTCGACGGCGCCCTCGCTTGCGCAGGGCGAATCGGGGGCTCAATGCCTCATTATTCAGCCGAGTGCGCGGGCGAACGGGCTCGGGCAGAGCTACGTCGCCATTGCCGATGACGCTACGGGTATATGGTGGAATCCCGCCGGTCTAGCTTTCGTCAATCGATCGATCGATCTCATGCATTCGCAGCTCGTCCCGGAGCTGGCCTCCGATGTGTTCTACGAATATCTGGGCGGCGCGGGTAAGGTCAAGGGATTGGGAACGATTGGAGGCTCGCTGGTATATCTCACATACGGGGACTGGGAGGCCAGGGATCAGGATAACAATTATCTCGGTGATTACTCTTCGTGGGAGATCGCGCCGACCTTGAGCGGGGCCGTCCAGGTGCTCGACAACCTCGGGATAGGCATGAACCTCAAGTTCGTCTACATCGATCTCGCTCCGGCCTCGGCGACCGTCGAGAATCAGGCGGGGAGAGGGCATACGGTGGCCTTCGACGTCGGCGGGCTATGGAAGGTGCCCGATTTCAACGTTCTGGGGTACAGGGTCTCGCGTCTCAATCTCGGGCTCTGTATTTCGAATCTCGGGCCGGCGATCAGCTTCGTCAACGTGGATCAGGCTGCGGCCCTTCCGCGCAACTTCAGACTCGGATTCGCGTACACGCCATACTACGATGAAGCCGGCAGACTGATGGTTGCGGCTGAGTTCAACAAGCCACTTGTCGACTTCAGCAGCAAGAACACGTATCATGTCGGCGCCGAATTCGTTTACATCGACCTGATCGCCGTGCGGACCGGGTACGTGTACGACGCAGCCGGCAACATCAAGGATCTCACCTATGGGCTGGGATTCAGTTTCAACAAGCGTTACCGGCTCGACTGGGCCAGCATCCCGCAGTCGCAGGATCTCGGCAGGGTCAATCGTTGGTCGCTCGGATTCACGTTCTAGCCCCTGGAAAGGTCTGGCGCAACGTCGGTGGCGAATCGCCAGTGCAGACTGAGGAGCGCTTTCACCGTCTCCCCGGAACCGTAATGCTCCACTCCGGGTAGCGAGACGGGGGTGTGCTGTCGTGCACTGAGCGTGGAGGGTTGTATGCGTTTTGCTTTGGTTACTTGCATCGCGGGCGTGCTTCTGTTTTCGGCCGCATCGCCGCGCGCTTCCGGCAGCATCTACGTTCCGAGGGATCCCGCCGCGGCGGGGCTGAGCGCCGTCGGGAGATCGGTTTTTAGCCCGGAGAACGAATCTTCCGGCGTGCGAGGGCTCCGGCTCGACGAGCGGTTGAGCTTGCGTGGAACGCGCATCGAGGCGCCGGCATCGCTGCATTTCGGAGGTTCGGTGCCCTCCTCGGACGTTGTGCCGCGCGCATCGTGGAGCCGCAGGAAAACCGCGATGGCCATGGTTGCCTCGGCTATCCTTCCCGGAATGGGGGAGCTCTATTGCTACACGGCCTCCCGGGACAGATGGACGCTCGCCCGCGTCCCCACGTTCCTTGCTCTCGATGCGTACATGTGGTATGGGTACTTTCATAATCACGGCATCGGGAAGGACTACAAGCAGGACTACGAGGATTACGCAGACGCGCACTGGAGTCTCGCCAAATTTTTGAGGGATCACCCGTGTTGCAACGCGGGGGTCGGAGACACCTGCGACAGCTGGGAGTATTTCAATGAGAACTGCCAGGGGGCGAATTACTTCTATTATACCTCGCGTGAGCTGGACAGCGAGGAGTACTACGAGAACATAGGCAAGTACAACGCGTTCACGTTCGGATGGGACGATGCAGCGGAGTGGGATTACAGCAACGATCCCAGTGGAGACAATTACCAGTTCTGGTCGCCGCACCGGCTGTATTACTGGTCCCTGCGAAAGGCAAGCGACAAGTACCTCCTGCGCGGCGACGAGTTCCTCATGGGGCTTCTCGTGAGCAGAGTCGTATCGATGCTCGATACCGGATGGCTCGCGTACCGCATATCGAAAGGGCAAGATCCCGACAGGGGCTGGTCTCTCAGATTCAAGACGTATGATGAAGCGCCGTGTTTGGTGATCAGTCGGCGTTTCTAGCGGAGGATGCTCGTTGAAGACCGTTGTCGCCTGCGTTCTGATCGCAGCTCTCGCAAGCCTGTGCACACTAGCGCCCGCGCGCGCGGAATCGGTGTTCGACGCCTTCCGGGCGGGACCTCCGAGGCTCTCTCTCGACCCGACCGCCGACGCGCGCAACTCCGGCATTTCGGGCGCAATGGCGATCGGGGAGACGGTTTCGCCGGTGGAATCCGGAACAGGTGTCTCTCCCCTGAAGGCCGGTTTGTCGAGCCTCATGCTCCCCGGGCTGGGCGAGCAGAAGCTCGGCCACACTCTCCGGGCCAAGGTCTTTTTCGGGCTCGAGGCCGCTGGATGGATATCGGTCGCGAGCTTCCTCTGGGCCGGTTATTCGCGTGAGCGGTCATACAAGGATTACGCGGTCGCGTTCGCGGGCGTGAGCGGCACGGATCACCCGGACGATTATTACAAGACGATCGGTCGGTACATGACGAGCGATGGAGTTGGCGGCTACAACGAGAGCGTGCGGCAGGATGCGCGCGATCTGTACTATCCGGATGTCGAGGCTATGGATTCGTACTACAGCTCCTATGCGCTCACGGGGGTTGAGGGCTGGAGCTGGAGGAATGAGGCTGCATATCAACGTTACGGGAGCTTGAGGGACGGGAGCCGCTTCGCCTACCGTGTCGCTCTCTACTCGGCTGTGGGGCTCGCGGCCCTGCGGATCGTGAGCGCCGCCGATGCGGTGAGGCTCTCCAGGGTCGAAGGTCGGCCGGCGGCGAACGAAGGCGCGACATCGATGGGATTCGAGGCCGCGCCCCAAAGCGTTGCCCTCTTCGTGCAGCGATCATTCTAGAATCAACCGGCCAGGCGCCGGGCGGAGCCGGATGAAACGCATTGCAAGAGCGCTCTTGATCTCGCTGACCGTTCTCTTGCCGCTCACGCGCGAACTCTCTTCCGCCTCTGCGCGCGGCGATACCCTTGCCGATTCCGTCCAAGCGTCAGATTCCTCGCTTAAATCGACCCGCGGCGATTCCACTGTTCTCCGCGTCGTTGAGTCCGGAATGAGCTTCGGCTCGGGGGAGTTGCGCGAGCCTACGGGCGTGGCGGTAGATTCGCGCGGATTTGTCTACGTTGCCGACGCGATGGCCGGGAAGGTGTTTCGTTACTCGCAGGACGGCTCATCGCTCGAGTTTCAGCGTCCACCGAACGGCGCCACGTTCTACCCGATCGACGTTGCGGTTCAGGAGGCGTTCATTCTCGTGCTGGACTACTCGCGGAACAGCCTCCTTCGCTACGACTGCGAGGGTTCCTATCTCGACGTGCTCATATCGTTCGATCAGTTCGATCGTATGCGTCCTGTCTCGATCACATCCGGTCCCGGCGGGAGGTTCATCACGACCGACGTCGCGAGCAACACGGTTGTGCTGTGGACGCCGCTTGTTGATATAGAGCTCGAGATCGGGGAGTTCGGGCAGGGGGACGGCAGATTCAACGAGCCCAGGAAGGCGGCGTTTCTGCCGAACCAGGGATTCGTCGTCGTCGAATCCGGAAACAGGCGCATGCAGCTTTTTTCGCCCTCCGGGCGCCATGAGCTCACCGTGCGACAAGCCGCCGGAGTCGATTTCGTATCGCCTCGTTCGTTGAGCGTCGATGACGCGGGAGTGATCTTCGTTTGCGACTCGCGCTCGGGAAGGATCTCGGCTTTCTCTCCGGACGGCGCTTATCTGGCGGCCATCGACTCGTATTCCGGCCATACCATCTCCCCGGCCGCAACCGCCAGCACTTGGGATGGCGCCCTCTACGTCGCAGATCTTAAATCCCGTTCCATCCTCGTATATCGGCTTCTCCCTCCGCGTGAGAAATGATGCGCTTCCGAGTGATCATCGCCGCGGCCATCTCGATGGTCCTGACCTGCGCCACGGACACGTTGGGGGCGCCGGATCCGGGAAGCGCGGCGTTACGCATCCGCGCGAGCGAGAGCCGAACATTCATTCTCGAGGCGGGGCAGACGAAGTTGGAGCTCGAGAGGCCGTTTCTCATTCCGGGGAGCGATTCGGTAGCCGTCGACGGCAAGCCGCTCGAGAGGGGTAGCGATTACCGGATCAACTCTCTGCGCGGCTCGATCGTTCTCGTACGAGCCGCCGCCGGAGGCGAACGGCTCACGGTACGGTTCTCCAGGTATCCTCTTCCGTTCGCTCCTGTTTTCGCCAAGCATTCGACCGGCGGAGAAGCGCCTCTCCCGCTCGGGCCTGCCGCCCCGAAGGCGCCGGAGAGGGAGGAAAGGCGGGAGGGAGAGCCTTATCAGCTCCGTCTGTCGGGAAGCAAAACGGTTGGAATAAGCATCGGATCGAACAAGGATCTCGGGCTCGACCAGAGCCTCAAGGTTACGATGGTGGGCAAGGTGGCGAAGGATCTCGAGGTCAACGCGTTTCTTACCGACGACAATCTTCCCATTCAGCCCGAAGGAAACACGGAGGAGCTCAAGTATCTCGACAAGGTCTACGTGCAGGTCAAGGCGAAGCATACGGAGGTTCAGCTCGGCGACTTCACTTCGGAGCTCTCATGGTCGCAATTCTCCTCTTACCAGCGGGAGCTCCGCGGGGTCTTGACGAACGTCAGGAGCGGGGGGGAATCGTTCTTCGCCGGGGGTGGAGCCGCCAAGGGAAGATTCAAAACGGCGCGCTTCACCGGGCGGGAGGGCGTGCAGGGTCCGTACGAGATTCTCTCCGCGCGCCGGTACAATTCGGTCGTTATTCTGAGCGGCACCGAACGCGTCTATTTCAACGGGCGTCTTCTGAGGCGCGGGAGCGAGAACGACTACGTAATCGACTACAACCGCGGCACCGTCACGTTCATGGAGCGCCTGCCGGTGACGACCGACTCCGAGATCGTGATCGACTATGAAATGAGCGAGGATAACTACCAGCGCTCGACCGTAACGGCGGGATGGACGAGCCCGCGACTTGGAGACGCGTTGAGCCTGAGGGTATTCTTATTCCAGGAATCGGATGACACCGCCGATCCGGTTTTCGGGGCGATCGGGGCCGAGGCTGATTCCGTTCTCAAGGCGGTGGGGGATGATTCCTCGAAGGCGTTCACGTCCGGCATCGAGAAGGTCGGAGAGGGGGATGGCGATTACCGGTTCGTGGGCGCGGTCGGGACGGTGCCGGCGCATTTCGAGTTCGTGAGCTCCGGCGGCGATTACAATCTGGACTTCTACGAGGTCAAAGACGGCTCGGGGGATTACGTCGTCGACGGCTTTTCCTCTCTGGGGCAAGTGAAGTATCGGTACGCAGGGGAGGGGAAGGGGGATTTCCGGATCGGGAAATTCCTGCCCCTGCCGGAGCGAACGAGGCTCTTTACCATCGGCGCATCCGCCGAGAGAGGAGTGTTCTTCCTCGATGCCGAGGGGGACGTGAGCACCCACGACAAGAACCTGTTCTCGACCATCGACGACGACAACAACGCGGGCCGTGCCGCTAAACTGACGGGGGGATTGAAAGGCGTGGCGATCCCCGGCGCGCGCCTCTCTCTCTCGGGCGAATTCTCGACCCTCGAGGATCGCTTCTCTTCCCCCAACAAGACGCGGGAGTCCTACTTCTATCGCGATTGGGGGATCGAGGACGTTGCGCTTGTCGGGCGTGAAGACATCGGCGGCGCACGGATGGCGCTCGCCGGCGACAGGGCGTGGAACATAGGGGGAAGCTACCTGTTTCTATCCAGGGGCGTGGCGCTCTCGGCGAGAAAGGCGGACGTGGAGGGCGGGCTCGGCGATATGAGCACTCGCGGCCTCACGCTCAAGGGGTACAGCTCCAGATCAGGGAGCGACCGCGAGCGGCGATTCATGCAGGGCAGCGGCGTCTTCTCGTTCTGGCACCTCACGCCGCTTCTCACGCTCGAATCGGAGCGATACAAAGCGCTGTCGGAGTCGGAGGCGGTCGCCGACACAGGCAGATATTATCGGCAGGGGCTCCTGTCGCTTTCCGGCAGGGACATCGGAGCGTACCGAGCGAACCTTTCCTTCACGAGAAGATATACCGACGGCATCGATTCGCTGCGCTCGACATGGGACCGCTCGCGCGAGAGCGACGAGATCACGTTCGACGGCGGCTACTGCCGTGAGGGCCGCATTTTCGAGATGCTCGCTACGCATCGGCTGAGCCGCGACGTGCGCTCGGACGAGATGTCGCGATACGACCTCGTGCGCTTCCGCGGCCGGTCTTCATGGGACAAGGCGGGCGTTTCGGCGGACATGAGCTATCGCGCTGGCGCGGGACAGGAACGAACGCGAGAGAAGGCGATCGTGTACGTCGGCGAGAACCAGGGCGATTACGACGCGGAGGGGAACGAGGTAGGGCAGAAACGCGGGGATTACATGCTTCTGTACGTCGCCGGAGGGGATGTGGAGCCGGTTCGCACGGTGGAGCTCAGCATGCAGGTGAGCGCCGGAGCGGGGGTGCGGGGGCTCGCGGCCGACAATGGGAACGGTGGCTTTCTCGCGATGCTGAGGCGGGAGGTATCCATAGACCATTTCTTCTCGGTCGTGGAGAAGTCCCGTACGGACGATCTCCTCGGCCTGTACCTTCTCAAACCCTCTCTTCTGCAAAGAAACGATGTCACCGTTTATGGCGCGAACAAAGTCCGGGAGGAGTGCACGCTTTTCAATTCTTCCAAGGTATTCAAGCTGCGCGTTTCCTATTCGCGCGAGGACGAGGAAGACAACCGTCTGGAGGATTCCTACGCCGAATCGTTTACGCGGGACGTGCGCGTTCGGGCCGAATCGGCCTTCTGGGACGCCCTCGCGATCACATGGGAGGCGGCCACCGGTCTGCGAGAACGGGACGCCACCGGCTCATCCGAACGAGAATACCGCGTAGAGACTAACTCTCTCTCGCAGATCCTGAATTATCGATTCAACCCGTCGACGAGGATTTCGCTCGAGCTCGGCGCGGAAGGGCGCGTCGACGCCGTCACTTCGGCGAAGCAGATCTCGTATATGGCGACGCCCTCTCTGAACTCTTCGATCGGCGAGCGTCTCAGCGTCTCGTCGTATTTCAAGCTCACCTTCACGGACGTGCAGTCCGGCGAGGATCAGCCGCTCTTCTTTCTCGAGAAGGGTCTTCGCGAGGACTGGAGCGCCGGCGCGCAGTACCGGTTTTCGCGCAACGTGAGCTTCGGCTTCAATTACACCGGCCGCAGGGAAAAGGACTACCTGGGGGAGGTGGAGACGGTACATGATCTCAAAGTGGAAAGTCGCGCTTATTTCTAACATGGTGCTCGCCGTTCTTCCGTCCGTCTCCCCCCTCGCGGGGGTGATTCGCTCGGTGGCCTATCAGGGCGCGCGGGCGATCTCCGTCCAGGCGCTCGAACGGGAGAGCATTCTGCATATAGGTTCTCAATACTCGGATTCCCTTGTTTCGCTGGAAGTTGCGCGGATTGATTCGCTCTATTTCTCAAATGGCTATCTCCGTATAGACGTGCAGATGGATACGTCCGCGGCGGATGGCGGAGTCGACATCAGGTTCGCCGTCACCGAAGGAGACCCGACGCGCGTGGGAAAGATCTCGGTGAGCGGCGCGGAGCTCATCGGCGAGGCCAGGGCGGTTGCGCTCGTGCGCCCGGCCGAGGGTGAGCGGTTCGATCCGTTCGCCCTCGGGGAATCCCTCGGGAAGCTTCTCGCCCTCTGCAACGAATCGGGTTACCCGTACGCTCAGGTATGGTTGATCGGTTTCGAGTACAGGCGCGAAGCGAACGAGGTGGATATCAAGGTGTCGATATCCGGCGGGGAACGCGCAATGATCGAGCATGTCGTTTTCGATGGAATAACGAAGACTGACTCGTCTGTGGCGATGCGCATTTCGCGTCTTCATTTGGGCTCGATTTACAGCGAAAAGCGCATTGCGAGGGCGCGTCAGTTTCTCGGCGCCTCGGGCTATTTCGCATCGGTGGGGGAGTCGAGACTCGAAAGGCGGTCGAGCGGCGCCGTAGACGTCGTCATTCCCGTCAAGGAGATCGCGCGCAGCAATTTCTTCCAGGGTGCGCTCGGATTCTCAAATACGGAAAAAGGCAAGTACGTGTTGAACGGCTCCGTCGCGATGGAGCTCAAGAACATCGCGGGGACGGGACGCGGCGTCCGCTTTGATTGGCTCAACGACGGCAGCGATTACTCGAAGCTGGCCCTGAAATACGGCGAGCCGTTCTTGCTCGGCAGCCCTGTGAGTCTCAACGGCGAGCTTTCGCAAATCATCCAGGACACGACCTACACGTGGAATTCATTCGCTGCCTACTTCGGCTATCCGATAGGGCCTTTCGCGTCGCTCGTGGCTGGCGCCGCCGTCGATCGAAACGTGCCGAACTCGGGCGAAATCATCCGGAGCGTCCGCGAGCGCTTTCGCTTCGGGCTCACGCGGGCCGGCACGGAGAGCGGTGGTCTCGTCGCGTACGTGGAGGGTGCGTACCGCAAGAGCTACCTGGAGGGAAACCGGGTCGAGCGGGATGGCGAGCTCCTCTACCGCTTCGACGGTGCCGTCACGGCACCGTCGTGGAACGGTCAGAGCGTCTCCGTTCGACTGGCCTCCGAGGCCGTTTTTTCAACGGGCGACGTCCAGCTCGCCGAGCTCTACCCGCTCGGTGGAGCGACGACGCTCAGAGGGTACCGGGAGAGCCAGTTCCGGGGAGAGCGGATCGCATTCGCGAATCTCGAATACAGGTTCGGAGAAGGCGGGTGGCTCTTTATTTTCGACGACGTCGGAACCTTCTACAGAAGCGGCGATGGATGGACGGCGAAGAACGGCACCGGTTTCGGGCTGAGGTCGGAGTCTTCACTCGGCATCGTCGTTCTGAGCTTCGGCGTGGGCGAG
Source organism: Candidatus Krumholzibacteriia bacterium (assembly GCA_028706585.1). GTDB lineage: Bacteria > Krumholzibacteriota > Krumholzibacteriia > Krumholzibacteriales > Krumholzibacteriaceae > SSS58A. The sequence continues at coordinate 13,646 of JAQTVX010000013.1, forward strand.
CGGCTTTCGCTGGAAGGAACACGAATCCACATCTCTCTCGTTGAGAAATTCTGAGTGGAGAACATCCAAATCGGAAAAAATCCAATCGGGCGATTGACGGCGGCTCCTCCCGGCACGTATAATTAATCGATTCCCATCAAGAAAGGGGCGATTGTCTTGACCGAATTCCAAAGGGCCCTGAGGGGCGAGATAACCCCGGTTCTGAAAAAGGTCGCCGACGACGAGCATATGGAGCCCGGGAGACTTCGCCGCCTCGTGGCCGAAGGGCGAGCGGTCATAACGGGCACGGCCCGGGAACACTGCCGGGCTATCGGTATCGGCTCGGGGCTGAAGACGAAGGTCAACGCGAACATAGGCACGAGCCCGGCTCATGACTCCATGGACGTCGAGCTAGAGAAGCTCCGCGTCTCGATCGATGCTGGGGCCGATACCGTCATGGACCTCTCGACGGGAGGAGATCTCGACGCCATACGCCGGGCGATCTGCGCAAAATCGACTAGTCCCCTCGGAACCGTTCCCGTATACCAAACAATCGTCGAGACGGTGCGCTCCGGCAGGGAGGTACCCGACGCCCAGACCGACGCGATGTTCGAGGTGGTCGAGCGGCACGCGCGCGACGGCGTCGATTTTCTGACGATTCACTGCGGGCTCGTGAGAAGGCTCGCCGAGGCGGTCGCGGCGACCAGAACGGCCGGCGTCGTGAGCCGCGGCGGCTGCTTTCTCCTGCAGTGGATGATCGCGAACAAACGGGAGAATCCATACTATGAGCATTACGACCGGCTTCTCGATATTGCCGAGAAATACGACGTGGCTCTGAGCCTCGGGGACGGTCTCAGACCCGGTGCCATCGCCGACGCCACGGACGCCGCGCAGATGGGCGAGCTCCTCGTCATCGGCGAGCTCGTCGATCGGGCGCGCGCGCGAGGCGTGAGCGTCATCGTCGAAGGACCGGGGCACGTTCCGCTCCAGGACATTCCTTCACACATGATCATGCAGAAACGGATCACGAAAGGGGCGCCCTTCTACGTTCTCGGGCCGCTGGTGACGGACGTGGCCCCGGGCTACGATCACATAACGAGCGCGATAGGCGGCGCCGTCGCCGCGTGGTACGGGGCCGATTTTCTCTGCTACGTCACGCCGGCGGAGCATTTGAGACTCCCCTCGATCGAGGATGTGCGCGAGGGAGTCATCGCGGCACGCATCGCTGCGCACGCGGGGGACATCGCGAAGGGGCTGGACGGAGCGTCCGATTGGGACCTCGAGGTTTCACGGGCGCGAGCCGAGCTGGACTGGGAGCTTGCGCTTTCGAAGAGCATCGATCCCGAAACCGCACGCGGTATGTTCGATCCGATCGCGGGTGACTCGGAAAAGCTCTGCTCGATGTGCGGCATATACTGCGCGATACGGGGGACGAGGAAGACCAGGAACGGCCGGAAGCGGCAGGGGTAGGGACTGGGATGTCCGCCACGAATCGCAATCGCGCGGGTGTCCGCCGCCGCGAAGGCGCGAGTCCGACCTTCGTCGATTCCCTGCTTGTCTTCCTCGATCGCTGCGGTTATCCCAGGCCCGTCTCCGAGAAGGACATCACCGAGGAGCTGATCGTCTCGCGAATTGCGGATGGTCCAGTGCCGGCCGCATACTTGATCACGCTCGCCGAGCGGTGCGATTTCGAGGCTCATCCGCTCCTCGCCGAGGCCGCGCTCCGCACTGGAACGCGACGCGGCTCTGGGGGCGAAAACGGCGGACCGCCGCCTCGCGGCTCGCGCGCCGCGAAGCGGTCGGCGGCGGAGGAACTCGAGGAAGCCTTCTCGCGCGTGTTCAAATCGCTCGGCGAGGTGCGCGAGGGACAGCTCGAGATGGCCCGTGCCGTCCGGCGTGCCCTCGATGCCGGCGGCGTGGCGCTTCTCGAGGCGGGCACCGGCACCGGGAAGTCCCTGGCCTATCTCGTTCCGTCGGCGATCCACTGGCTCCGCACCGGGGAGCGGACAATCGTCTCGACGTATACGAAGAGCCTCCAGGACCAGCTCATCCGGAAAGAGATACCTCTTCTCCAGGAGGCCCTTGCCGTCGACGTGCGCGCGGAAAGGCTCCTCGGCCGGGAAAATTATCTCTGTACGAGGAACGTCATCATAGGCGCGTCGAAGCTAGCGGACGGCACGACCGCGCCGGCTCTCGCTCTCGCGCTCTTTCTCTCTTTGTCCGAGAGCCAAACGATCGATTCGATGGGCACCCTGCCGGGCGGAATGAGCGCGGCCTCTCTCGCCGCGCCGCCGCGCTGCCCGATGAACGCGTGCGGCTTCGCCGAACGCTGTCCGCTCGTCAGAGCGCGGAAACGAGCCCGGGAGGCTGGAATTCTCTTCGTGAACCATGCGCTTCTTCTCACCGATTACCGGCAGGGAGGTTCGGTGCTCGGTCCGTATGCAAGGGTCATATTCGATGAGGCGCACCAGCTGGAGCGGTGCATTATCGAGAACCTCTCGATCAAAGCCTCGCGCGAGGACGTCTCGCGTGCGATCGAGCCCTTAAGACTGTCCGGCAGGGAGGATGATGCGTGGAAGCTTCTGTCGAACGAGCTCGGGCGATCTCCGCTTTCCGGCGGCTGGAAGGGTCTCAGGAAGAGGCTCGCACGTGAGGCGAAAGAGCTCGACAATGCATACCGGGCTCTGTTCCGCGACGTTGCCGAATCGCTCAACCCCGGCGGGTCCCTCAGGTCGGTGAGGAGCCGCTATATCGACGGAGGCGCGACCTTTGCGGATACGGCCAGGGCTTTCAAGGATAATTCATTTAATATCAATGCGTTTGCAGAGGTGCTTAAGCCTATAAGCGAAGTCAGGCTGTCGGATGCTCTCTCGGCGTTTCAGCAGGAGATTTCGTGCGCGGGAGAGGAACTCGGGGCCCTGGCGGAGAGCCTGCGATATTTGTCGGCTGGACAGGACGAGGAATCCGTGTTCTGGGTCGATTGGGATCGCGACGGTTCGTTGAGGGAGATATGCGGTTCCCCCTTGGGTGTCGATCGAGCGTTCGCCGACTATCTCGAGGGATTTCTGGGCACGGCCGTCTTCACGTCGGCGACGCTCTCCCAGAACGGGAGTTTTGCCTTTATCAAGGATCGGCTCGGCCTGCGGCTCATGCCGGCCAAGCCGATTGAGCTCATCATTCCGTCGCCGTTCCCATTCGATGCGAACTGTCTCGTTCTCGTCGCGTCCGATCTCGGGGACCCGAACGGCGACGGATTCGCCGAGCCGGTGAGCGAAATCGTCTCCGGCCTCGCC
>JAQTVX010000014.1 GCA_028706585.1 Candidatus Krumholzibacteriia bacterium
GTCTACGAGTCGGCGATCGGGCACCGATCGCGCCCCTAGCGCCGCCTCGAGAAGGCCGCGACGACGGCCGGTGTTACTTCCTCAAAAAAAATGAAACTCGGAACCGTTTCGGGAATATAAGAGGCGGGAGACGAAATACGTGTTGTCGATATTCCAGGGGGAGGTGACTGAGCGCGGCGTGCGCTCGGCAATATGAAACGAAGAATCTCTTTCATTTCGATTCTCTGCATGACTCTGGCCGGAACGCTTTGCCCCGGGGTGCTCCGGGCGTCTGCACAGGATGTTTCGGACCGGAAACCAGTGATGATCATCGGCAAGGAGGGGGAGGATGAGCGGAGCTCGAAGGACTGCTGCGCCTACATGGGCGTGACCCTGAACGAGCTCACGGCCCGCATGAGGAGCAAGGCGGATTATCCCTACAAAACGGGCGTGCTCATATCGGGTGTCGAGAAGGGCAGTCCCGCGGAGATGGCGGATCTTCAGGAGAACGACATCGTTTATCTCTTCAACGGCACCAAGGTGGAAGATTCGGCCGAGCTCGCATCCCTCGTGAGAAAGCAAGAGCCGGGGGACAGGGTGCAGCTCTCGATCTATCGGGACGGCAAGGAGAACAAGATCACCGTGATCCTCGGCAAGCGTGAATTGCAGAAGATGGTCTCGGAGGACTTCGGAAAGTACTCCAAGGAACTCAGCAGGGCCATGGGCGACGTGGGCAGATCCGCCGCGCACCTTTACAGGCGGGCCCGCTTCATGCGGGGGAATCTCGGCATGGCTCTCGCCGATCTGAACGATGACCTTGCTCCGTATTTCAACGCCAAGACGGGTGGAGGAGCTCTCATTATCGACGTAGAGGCGGAGAGCGCGGCAGGGAAGGCCGGAATCAAGGGCGGCGACGTGATCGTGAAGCTCAATGGCGACGCCGTCGCCGGTGTGGACGACGTCATCGACGCTCTCGCCGAGCTCGACAAGGGGGACACGGCGTCGATAGAGATCACGCGGAAGGGGACGAGGAAGACATTCGAGCTCGAGGTTGAAGGGGATTTCGGATCTACCCAGATATACATCGCCCCATTTGAACGGGGCGGTGCCGATGAAGAATCGATCGATCGGCGCACGCCGATTAAAGAGAATGAATCCGCCAGGCTCAAGGAAGAGATGAAGGATCTCAAGGAACGCCTTAGGAAGCTTGAAGATCGTCTCAACGAGGAAGAGAAGAACAGATAGCACGTCCGGCAAGATCGCCTAGGTTCCGGCCGGCATCCCGCACGCCGGCCGGAACCCTTCGCAATTGGACGCAAGGCGGCATTCGTGCCGCCTTTTTCTTTTGCATTCCCGGAACGCCGGAGGAGGTTCGGGAAAAGCGCGCGCACGCGGGCCCCGCAGATGTTCTAAATCCTTTGACAGACGTGCAAAAGTGTTCTATGTTAAGCATTTCAATCCCGCATGGGATTTCCATGAGCGCAGTTTGGCTGGCCAAGAGAGCCATTGAGAAGGATGGTGAGCGATGGCTGATAATCAGACCAGGGTTGAGACTCCGGATGCGGCGGTAACGGCCGAGCAGGCGCCGAAAGGCGGTTTTCTCCCGTCGATTATCGAAATCTTTACGGATCCTCTCAGAGTGTTCGCCCGCATAGACGCGGGGCTCACGTGGTGGAAGCCGTTCATTCTGGTGTGCGCCGCAGCATTGGTCGTGGGATATTTCATGCTCCCCTTCCAGCAGAGGCTGATCGAGCTTAATCAGCGCGGGTTGAGCGAGGAGCAGCTCCAGAAGGCGGTTGAAGGCTTCGGCAAGTTCGCGCCTGCGACGCTCATCATGATCCCGATTATGTTGATCATAGTCTATCTCGTCGTGGCCGGTATCCTCCATCTCGTCATCAACATAATGAGCTCCCGCTCGAGTTTCAAGAAGACCCTCAGCCTCGTTTCATTTTGCGGAATCATAACGATTGTGGAACAGATTATCGGGGCCGTGATTCTCAAGACGCGCGGCGTGGAGAGCATCGAGTCGCCGGAGGATCTCAAGTTCAGCTTGAGCCTGGCTCCCCTTGTGGGTGAAGGCAAAGGTCTGCTCCATGCGATTCTCCAGAGCCTCAGCATTTTCGAGATATGGTACTACGTGGTGCTCGTGCTCGGCATCGCCGCGATCTTCAGGATATCGCGGAAGCAGGCGGTCGTTCCCGTGCTTCCGATATGGATTTTCAGCGTTATCATGCTCCTGGTCGGAGGCAAGTTCACCGGGGGCGCGCGCTGAGAGGTTTCAGAGGAGGTAGTTTTGAAGAAATACGGAATGGACAGGCTTCGCAACGTGATCCTCGTAGGCCATCAGGCCTCCGGCAAGACGACGCTCGCGGAGGCGATTCTCTTCAACGCCGGAGTGAACAACAGGATCGGAAGGGTCGAAGACGGCGGCACGACCATGGATTCCTCGCCCGAGGAGATATCGAAGGTCATATCGATAGACGCGGGCGTCGCGTTCTGCGAGATCGCGAAAACCAAGGTGAACATTCTCGACACGCCGGGCTATGAGGATTTCGTCGGCCAGGTCCTTTCCTGTCTTCCCGTCGTCGAGGGCGGCGTCGTCGTCATGAGCGCGGAAAGCGGGGTCGAGGTCGGCACGGTGAAAACCTGGAAATACCTCGACCGGTACCGTCTCCCGCGCATCGTGTGCCTCAACAAGATGGACAAGGAGCATGCGAATTTCGAGAAGGCTCTCGCGGACGCACAGAACCAGCTCGGGGCGAAGGTCATGCCGATACAGCTTCCCATTGGCCAGGGGGAATCCTTCAAGGGCGTCGTCGATATCCTGAAGAAAAAGGCCTATGTCTATTCGGAGGGCGGCAAGTTCGTCGAGGAGGACGTTCCCGCGAACATGAAGGGAGCCGTTGACGAATATCTGCAGAAGCTCGTCGATTTCGCGGCTGAAACGGATGATTCCCTGCTGGAGAAGTTCCTGGGCGGCGCGACTCTCTCGGACGAGGAGCTGCGCAAGGGCCTGGCCGACGGCTGCATGGCGGGAACACTGGCTCCGCTCTGCATCACATCGGCTGGAAAGAACATCGGAGTCCATCAGCTCATGGATTCGATCGTCGCGATGCTGCCTTCGCCGAGATGGCGGGCCGAGATCGAGGTCAGGACTCCGGGCTCGGACGCGGTATCAAAGGGGAAAACCGGTCCCGACGCGCCGCCGACGGCTTTCGTCTTCAAGTTCCTCTCGGAGAAGAACGTCGGCGACCTCAACTACTTCCGCGTCTTCGGCGGAGAGGTGGGTGTGGGCAAAGATCTTCTGAATTCGAACCTGGATACGACCGAGCGCATGGGTCAGCTGTATTTTGTCCAGGGCAGGAACCGTGTCGAGACCGACTCCGTCGAGGCCGGCGATATAGGCGCCGCCGTGAAGCTCAAGGCGACACGGATGAATCAAACGCTTTGCGATCGCGCCAACGCGGTCATAGTGCCGGAGGTAACCTACCCCGAGCCGACGCTCAGCACGGCCATCGTGGCGAAGACAAAGGGCGAGGAGGACAAGGTGGCGACCGGGCTCGCCAAGCTCAAGGAAGAGGATCCGACGTTCAAGCTAGAGCTCGACGCCGAGCTCAGGCAGATGCTTCTCTCGGGCCAGGGAGAGCTCCATCTCGACGTGCTGCTCGCGCGCCTCAAGCGCAAGTACGCGGTCGAAGTGGAGATGGTGCAGCCCCGGATACCTTATCGTGAGACGATCACGGCGAAGGCAGAGGCCCAGGGCAAGTACAAGAAGCAGAGCGGCGGTCGCGGTCAGTACGGCGACTGCTGGCTCAGACTCGAGCCTCTCCCGCGCGGCGGCGGATTCGAGTTCGTGGATGAGGTTGTGGGCGGCGTGGTTCCAGGGAAGTACATTCCGGCGGTGGAGAAGGGTGTGAGGGAAGCGATGAAGGAAGGCGTGCTCGCCGGAAACACAGTGATGGACGTCAAGGTCGCGATATATTACGGCTCGTACCATGCGGTCGATTCTTCGGACAATGCGTTCAAGGTCGCTGGATCGATGGGTTTCAAGGCCGCCGTACTCAAGGCGAAGCCGGTGATTCTCGAACCTATCATGAACGTCGAGGTGCTCGTTCCGGGCGAGTTCATGGGCGACGTCATGGGCGACCTGTCCGCGCGCCGCGGAAAGATTCAGGGGATGGAGCAGGAGGAGAACATACAGAAGATCAAGGCGCAGGTTCCGCTCGCAGAGCTCCATCGCTACTCGACATCGCTCCGTTCGATGACACAGGGGCGCGGCGTTCACCACCAGGAATTTTCGCATTACGAGGAAGTTCCTCATGAAGTGGCGCAGAAGCCCATGGCGGCCGCCCAGGCGGCGAGGAGCGAGGGTAACTAACGTTTAGACCCGAGGAGGCGTTGCGTGTCAGGGCATTCGAAATGGGCCACGATAAAACGGAAGAAGGCGAAGGTCGATGCCCAGCGAGGCAAGATTTTCACGAAGCTCATAAGGGAAATATTGACGGCGGCGCGTGAGGGCGGCGGCGACGTCGAGAACAACGCACGTCTCAGGACCGCGGTGCAGAGCGCGCGCGAGAGCAACATGCCATACGAGAACATCGAGCGGGCGATCAAACGCGGCACCGGCGAGCTCGACGGAGTGCATTACGAGACGGCGACCTTCGAGGGATACGCGCCCGGCGGGATCGCGATCCTCGTGACGACATTGACCGATAACCGCAATCGCACCAGCTCCGAAATCCGCCACCTTTTCACCAGGCACGGCGGACACATGACGGAACCGAACCCCGTTTCATACATGTTCGAGAAGAAGGGGGTCATCGTCATCGAGGGAGCGCAGGTGGGCGAGGACGTCGTATTCGAGATCGCGCTCGATAACGGCGCCGACGACGTGCGCGCCGAGGGCGGGATATACGAGATCGTTTGTCCACCGGAAGCCTTCGAAACGCTCCGCGGAAAGCTGCAGGAAGGGAAGATCGCTTACCAGATGGCGGAGATCTCGCTCTACCCTAAAACCGCGGTCAAGCTGGACCGCGACGCCGCGATCAAGGTTCTCAAGCTGGTGAGCGCCCTCGAGGATCTCGACGACGTTCAGCACGTGGCCGGCAATTTCGACATCTCCGACGAGATTCTCAAGGCAATCGAAGGAGAGCTCGGCTGGTCACGCAGCCCCTGTGGGGTGAGCACGTGTCCCTGACCATCGGCATCGATCCTGGGAGCCGAATAACCGGCTACGGGCTCGTGGAGCGGCGCGGCAGTGAAATCGTTTACATCGGATCGGGGATCATCAGGGGGGGCTCGACGGGCCCGATCGAGAGACGGCTGCTCATGATCAAGCGCGAGCTGAACGGCGTGATAGAGCGGTATCGCCCCGAGGCGCTGGCCGTCGAAGAAATATTCATGGCGAAGAATCCAAAGAGCATTCTCACGCTCGGCGAAGCTCGGGGCGTGGTGCTTCTCGCCGCCGCGGAGGCGGATATACCCGTTTTCGAGTACACACCCCGCGAGGTGAAAAGCAGCGTCACCGGCGCCGGGGCCGCACACAAGAGCCAGGTCGCGGCGATGGTGGGACGTCTGATGAGGCTCGATCACGAGCCCGAAACCGAGGACGAGACGGACGCGCTCGCCGTTGCGTTCTGCCACGCCGTGCGCGCTGCGCTCTTCCGGGGGAGGCTCACGTGATCGCATCGATCGAGGGAACGCTGCTCGCTCGCAACGGGAACAGGGTGGTCATCGAGGTCGGAGGCATCGGTTTGGAGGTGTCCGTGCCGCTGCGAGTCGCCGAGTCGCTCGGGAACGAGGGGACTCGGGTGCATCTTCATACGTATCTCCACGTGCGCGAGGATACGCTTGCGCTATACGGGTTTCCCGACGAGAGCGAGCGGCGTCTCTTCCAGGCTCTCATCGGGGTTGGCGGCGTTGGACCGAAGCTCGCGCTCTCGATGCTCGCGGTGGCGAGCGCCGGAGAGCTAGCTCGCATCATCCGCGAGGAGAAGACCAAAGCGCTCACGTCCGTACCTGGGATAGGAAAGAAGACTGCGGAAAGGATCGTCCTCGAGCTCAAGGACAAGATCGAGCTCGAGCGATATCTCCCGCCGGCCGTCGCCGGGGCGCTCGCGCCGCGCGAGCTTTTCGACGAAGCGGTCACGGCTCTCGAGTCGATCGGCGTCTCTCGCGCAAACGCGCTCAAGGCGCTCGAAAAGGTGGATACGGCTGCGCTCGGGAAATCATTTCGCGTCGAGGATCTCGTCCGCGCCGCGCTGAAAGCGATGTAGCCATGCAGCAGAGAGGATCCGACAAGGCCCCGGCTGGATTCATAACGGACCCCAAGATCTCGCCCGATGAAGTCCAGTCCGAGTCGCGGCTTCGGCCGCAGACGCTTGACGAGTTTATAGGCCAGTCGAAGGTCAAAGAAAATCTCGCCGTTTTTATCGAGGCCGCGAAACAGCGCGAGGAGCCGCTCGACCACGTTCTCCTCTACGGACCGCCCGGCCTCGGAAAGACCACCCTCGCCCATATCATTGCGCGCGAGCTCGGTGTCGCGATCAGGCCTACGTCCGGGCCCGTGTTTCAGAACGCAGCGGAGATTCTCGGTATCCTCACCCAGATCGAGAAGCGCGACGTCGTGTTCATCGACGAGATACACCGCTTGAGCCACGTCGTGGAGGAGCATCTCTACCCCGCGATGGAGGAGTTCCGATGCGAACTGGTCGTTGACAAGGGACCGAATGCACGGCACTACTCCATCACGATCGAGCCCTTCACCCTGGTCGGCGCGACGACGCGCGCAGGAATGATCACTCCCCCAATGCGGAGCCGTTTCGGCGTCGTGGCACGTCTCGATTTTTACGAACCGGAGGATCTCATTCGAATCGTGAAGCGCTCCGCCGGTTTACTCGATATCGCGATCGACGACGAGGGGACGAACGAGATCGCGAAGCGCTCGCGAGGGACGCCGCGCATCGCCAACCGGCTTCTGCGCCGTGTTCGTGACTTCGCCCAGATCAAGGGGAAGGGATGCATCGACCGGGAGATCGCCGATTACGCGCTCGGGATGCTCGAGGTGGATGAGCGGGGTCTGAACGACATGGATCGCAGGCTGCTGGCCGCCATCATCGGGAAATTCTCGGGCGGGCCGGTAGGCATCAGCTCCCTTTCGATCGCCGTATCCGAGGAAGCCGAAACGATCGAGGACATCTACGAGCCGTTCCTCATCCAGGAGGGTCTGATACAACGCACCTCCCGGGGCAGGGTGGCCACGGAGGCGGGATACCGCCACCTCAAGATGGAGAAGAAGGGCGGGGAAAAGCAGGGGGGCCTTCTCTAGAGATTCGCTTGAAAACCGGTCAATAATGAAACTCAGCGATTTCGATTACGAGCTTCCGCAGGAACTCATCGCGCAATTCCCTCCGAAGCTGCGCGACGAGAGCCGGCTCATCGTCCTCGACCGCCGCGGCGAGGATATCAGGGAAACGCTTTTCTCGAATTTTCCGCGCTTTCTTCAGGAGGGGGATATCCTCGTCGTCAACGAGACGCGCGTCATACCGGCGCGCATCTTCGGAAAGCGAAAGAGCGGCGGTCAGGTCGAGGTATTCCTCGTGAGGCGCCTTTCGGACAGACAGTGGGTCGCGTTGCTGCGCCCCGCAAGCAAGCTCAGCACGGGGGAAACGGTGCTCGTCGGCGAGAGCGATCTCGGGATCACTCTCGGCTCGCGCCTCGACGAGGGCAAATGGCGCGTGAGACTACCGGACTCGATCGAAGAGAACAAATTCATCGAGACGTACGGGCACGTGCCGCTGCCGCCGTATATCAAGCGCGAGGATCAGCCGCACGACCGTGAGCGATACCAGACGGTCTACGCGCGGCGCGACGGTTCCGTGGCGGCGCCGACGGCGGGGTTGCATTTCACCGAGGAGGTCCTTCACGACGTCAAGCGCAGGGGCGTGACGATTATTCCAGTGACGCTCCACGTGGGTCCGGGGACCTTTCGCCCGCTGACCAACGAGATAATCGAAGAGAACAAACTGGATCCGGAGTTCGTCATCGTCAAGAAAGAGAATAGGGACGAGATTATGGATGCCCGACGCTCGCTCAGAAGGATAGTTGCGGTCGGCACCACGACGATGCGCGTGCTCGAATCGCTCGCTATGGGGCCGCTCGCCAATCAGGAAGAGCGAATCATCGAGGATCAAACCTACCTCACCGGCACGACCGATCTCTTCATCGGCCCAGGCTTCAAGTTCCGGATAGTGGATGCACTCCTCACGAATCTTCATCTTCCCAGATCGAGCCTTCTCGTTCTCGTGGCCGCCTTCGCGGGCAGGGAGAAAATTCTCAATGCCTACTCGTGGGCGATATCGAGGAAGTACCGGTTCTACAGCTATGGCGACGTGATGTTCATCCGCTAGCGGGTATGATTATGCCTTTCAGTTTCGAGCTAAGATCGGTCGATCCTTCGGGGGCGAGACGCGGCCTCCTCGAAACGGATCACGGTCCCGTCGAGACTCCCGCCTTCATGCCGGTCGGCACTCAGGGCACGGTCAAGACGCTCTCGGTGCGCGATCTCGAGGAGATAGGCGTGAGAATCGTTCTATCGAACACGTATCATCTCTATCTGCGGCCGGGCCACAAGCTCCTCGAGGAGGCCGGCGGCATCCACCGGTTCATGGGTTGGAACCGGCCGGTGCTCACGGACAGCGGAGGGTATCAAGTGCTGAGTCTCGCCGATCTCAATCGGATCGAGAACGAAGGAGTCGAATTCAAATCGCATCTCGACGGCTCGACGCATCTCTTTACCCCGGAAAGCGTCGTCGAGACGCAGCTTTCGATAGGCGCCGACATAATGATGGTTCTGGATGAATGCACGGATTATCCCTGCGATCGCGGCTCCGCCGAAAAGGCGGTCGCGCGGACGGCGCTGTGGGCCGGGCGTAGCCTCGCGTCCCGCGGAGCGCGCGTCACGCGCGGCGGTTACGAGCGCGTGCTTTTCGGGATCGTACAGGGCTCCGTTTATCCGGACCTCAGGGAGCGCTCGGCGCGCGATCTGGTCGATCTCGATTTTCCGGGCTACGCGATCGGGGGGCTCTCCGTGGGCGAACCGAAAAGCGACACACTCGAGATGATAGAATACACAGCGCGCCTGCTCCCGGAGAACAAGCCGAGATATCTAATGGGAGTAGGTCTGCCCGAGGACATCGTCGAGGCCGTCGCGCGCGGCGTCGACCTCTTCGACTGCGTCATTCCGACGAGAAACGCTAGAAACGGGAGCGTATTCACCTCACGGGGCAGGCTCGTCGTCAGGAACGCCGCGTACGCCCGCGACATGCGGCCCCTCGACCCGAACTGCGGATGCGAGGTATGCCGAACCCACAGCCGGGCCTATCTGCGGCACCTTTTCAACGCGGGTGAGGTCCTGGGGCCGCGCCTCGCGACTTACCACAGTCTCTATTTTTACTTGCATCTCATCGCCGAAATGAGGCAAGTTATCAAGGAAGGAAGGTTTCTGGAGTGGAGAGAGAGCTTCTATAAGGTTTACAATTCGATCGATACAGGCAGGGAAGAATCGGTTTAAAGGAGGAACAATGCAGAGTCTATTCTTCGCGTTCAGCAACAATCCGCAGGGGGGCACTCAGGGCGGTCCGTCCATGCTGGTGAGCTTTCTCCCGATTATCTTGATATTTCTGATCTTCTACCTTCTCCTTATCCTGCCGCAGCAGAAGAAGCAGAAGCAGCACATGAACATGATCAACGCCTTGAAGAAGGGCGATCAGATCGTGACGAGCGCCGGCATGTACGGAACGATAGCCGACGTCAAGGATCAGAAGCTCGTTCTCAAGATCGCCGATGACGTGAAGATCGAGATAGTGAAGAGCGCCGTCGCAACGATCGTCGACAGGAAGACGGAATAGCGCGGGCCTTTCGATCCGGCGCCTCGGCCGGGAGGGATGCGCATGGCAACGCCTCTCGATATAATGAAATACGGGGACAAGATCCTTCGGGGGAAGAGTGAAAAGGTCCTCGAGTTCGGGCCCGAGCTCGGCCCTCTCTTCAGGCGTATGTGGGAGACTCTGATCGAGGCCAGGGGGGTCGGCCTCGCCGCGCCGCAAATCGGCGTTCCGAAGCAGATCGCGGTCGTCGATCCCGAGCCCGAGGACGAGAAGAAGCTCATCAAGATGGTCAATCCTCGGATCGTCGCGTCTTCGAAGGAAACGGATTCGCTCGAGGAGGGCTGTCTCAGCATTCCCGGTGTGCGGGGAGAGGTCGCCAGGGCGGCGAATATCACGGTCGTGTACCAGGACGAGAGCGGATCGGAGCATAAGCTCTATGCCGAGGGATTTCTCGCCCGTATCATCCAGCACGAGATCGATCATCTGAACGGAGTGCTTTTCATAGACCGTCTGTCCTTCGCGAAACGGGCGCTCATCAAGGGGAAGCTCAAGGAGCTGGCGGAACGCGACAAGGAGAAGTGACGATGGAGCGGGTGGTTTTCTTCGGCTCTCCCGCCTTCGCCCTCCCATCCCTCGAAGCCCTGGCGGCCGGCGAATTCAAGCCGGTTCTCGTCTTGACGCAGCCGGATAAGCCGGCAGGGCGCGGGAAAGAGCTGACGCCCACGCCTGTTCGCGAATTGGCCGAGCGAATCCATATTCCAGTGAGGATTGCCGAAAATCTCCGGAGCGCTCCGGTCCTCGACGCGCTTCGCTCGACCGCCCCTGATTTCTGCGTCGTCGTCTCTTTCGGGAAGCTGCTCCCGCCGGAAGCGCTTGCCGTGGCCAGAAAGGGTAATATCAACCTGCACGCCTCGCTGCTGCCGCGTTACCGCGGCGCGAGCCCCATCAATAGTGCTATCGTGAACGGCGATCTCTTCACGGGCATCACAACGATGGAGATGACGGAGGCGCTGGATTCCGGGCCGGTGTTTCTGCAGAAAATCGTCGCGATCGATCCAATGGAAAATGCGGGCTGCCTCTCGGAGCGGCTCGCCGTCGAGGGCGCTCCGCTTCTCGTCGAGACGTTGCGGAGAATCTGCGGCGAAGACCTCAGGCCCGTTGCGCAGCCCAGCGAAGGAGTCGTCAAGGCGCCGCTTCTGCGCAAGGCGGATGGTCTCGTTCCGTGGGGGCTCGATGCGATAGGAGTGCACAATCATATTCGGGGCATGAATCCGTGGCCCGGAAGCTGCAGCTACTATCGCGGCATGTACATCAAGATTCACAAGGCGGAGCCAAGCGATCTCGTAGCGCGCGCGGCGATGCCCGGCCTCATTCTCGAGGCGCATGGGGACACGATAGTAGTCGCGTGCGGCAGGGGCGCCGTCCGGCTCAAAGAGCTTCAGACCGAGGGGAAGCGCGCGCACGGCGCGTCCGAGTTCCTCCGCGGGTTTCCGCTCGAAGAAGGAGAGATCCTTGGAAAAGGGATCGGCCGATAGACCAAAGAGCCGAGAGTTGCCCGCGATCGTGCTCTACCTTGCCATGATCGCAGGCGCCTTCGTCGTCGGCGTCATTATCTTCAATTTCGTCATCATGCCCGGCCTCACCGGGAAGGGGGATACGGTCATGGTTCCCTTTTTGGAGGGGATGAGCCTGAAGCAGGCGGCGGATGTATGCCGAAAGGAACGCCTCGAGTTCTCGGTGACGGGGCATCGCGATTCCGATGACATGCCGGACGGCTACGTGCTGATGCAGGATCCGCGGCAGGGCGAGAGCATGAAGCGGGGGAGAACCGTGAAGGTAGTCCTGAGCTCGGGGCCCCGGATGGAGATTGTGCCGTCCTTCGAAGGGAAGACGCTTCGGGAAACGGAGGTTCTCGTAGAAAGCTCGGGGCTGGCGGATGGACGCATCGTGCGGATCTACTCTCCCGGTGATGGACCTCCCTCTGTGCTGGCGACGAGCCCTTCGACGGGCACGAAGGTAGCTCGGGGCTCGGCAGTTGATATCCTGGTCGCGATGCACGGGGAGCCCAAGGCGTATCTCATGCCCAACCTCGTCGGGCGGGATTTTCCGTTCGTCAAGGACAGGCTCGAGAAGCTCGGATTCAACGTCGTGCACGCGGCCTCGAGGCGCGGCGAGGGAAGATTCCCGAACGCGATCGTTTCGCAGTCTCCCGCCGCAGGATCGAAGATCAAGGAGGGAGACACCATTGAACTCGTTGTTTCGACGCTTGAATGAGAAGGGGGGCGTCGCCGTGGCGCCGTCCCTCCTCTCGGCTGATTTTTCATGCCTGGAACGTGAGATACGGACGGTCGAGGATGCTGGAGCCGATTTTCTTCATCTCGACGTCATGGACGGGAATTTCGTTCCCAACATCACCTTCGGCCCCATGATCGTAGGGGCGATTGCTAAGATCGCCCGCATCCCGCTTATCACGCACCTCATGATCCTGCACCCCGACAGATACGTCGAGCAGTTCGTGAAAGCGGGGAGCTCCGCGGTGAGCTTTCACTGGGAGGCGGGCAAGACGGCCTCCGGGAACATAATCGAGAAAATTCGCTCCCTCGGCTGCGACGCTGGCCTCGCGATAAATCCCGATACGCCGCTATCCAGCGTCGAGCACCTGCTTGCGGAGATTGACCTGCTTCTTGTGATGACCGTTTTCCCCGGCTTCGGCGGCCAGGAGCTCATCTCCGCCGCGATCGACAAGATAGGCGAGGCGGCGCGCCTCAAGAAGGAGAAGGGCTACCGTTTCGTGATCGAGGTCGACGGCGGGATCAAGCCGCAGAACGCGGCGAGGGCGAGAGAGCAGGGGGCTCAGATTCTCGTTGCCGGCACGGCGGTGTTCAAATGCTCCGACTACGCGGGAGCGGTCGCCTCGATTCGTGGGTAATACCGGTTCTATTTTGTCTCCTCGCCTGGGGGCCTCGCAGCGGATTTCCCTTGCAGGATCGCAGATTATTATGTTAATTTATCTAATTTCCAGGTAGAGGACGTGTTCCCTTGTTTCAGGATCTGAGCGATAGGTTCGCCCGCATTTTCAAGGAGTTGCGCGGGCAGGGGAAGGTTCGGGAAGGGCATATCAATGAAGCCATGCGCGAAGTGCGCCGGGCGCTTCTCGAGGCTGACGTTAACTATAAAGTAGTCAAGGAGTTCGTCGGGCGAGTGAGCGAGCGCGCCATCGGTCAGAAGGTGCTCTCGAGTCTCAGTCCCGATCAGCAGATAATAAAGATCGTCCATGAGGAGCTCGTTACGCTCCTTGGGGCGAAGCCGTGCGGTTTCGATCTTTCGGGTTCTCCGGCGTCCGTCATGATCGTGGGGCTCCAGGGTTCCGGAAAGACGAGTTTCGCGGCGAAGCTTGCGGTTTTCGTTCGCAAGAAGGGGCGGAGACCCCTGCTCGTCGCAGCAGATATATACCGGCCCGCCGCAGTCGAGCAGCTCAAGGTGCTCGCCCGGCAGATCGATGTTCCGGTCCACGCCCCCGGGATAGATATTCCGGTCGTGGAGATCGTGGAGAGCGCCGTGCGGGTCGCGAAGAGGGATCTCCGCGACGCGATCATAGTCGATACCGCGGGGCGGCTCCACATCGACAAGGAAATGATGGCGGAGCTGGGCTCCGTCGAGAAAGTGCTGGAGCCGGAAGAGACGCTTCTCGTCCTCGACAGCATGACCGGTCAGGAGGCCGTGCGCGTCGCGGAGGAGTTTCAGCGCGAGGTCGATTTCACCGGCGTGGTTCTCACGAAGCTGGATGGGGACACGCGGGGAGGCGCCGCGCTTTCGGTGGCGAGCGTCACCGGCAAACCGATAAAGTTCGCCTGCGTCGGCGAGAAGGTCGGCGACCTTGAAGCCTTCCACCCGGATCGCATGGCGGGCAGAATTCTGGGCATGGGAGACGTTCTCTCCCTCATCGAGAAGGCCCAGGAGACGATCGATGCGAAGACGGCCCAGGACCTCGAGCGCAAGCTCCGGAGGGAATCGTTTACCCTCGAAGATTTCCTCGGCGAGCTGCAGCGCCTGAGAAAGATGGGCCCGCTCGATCAAGTTCTCGGGATGATTCCCGGGATGAAGATCCGCGGGATTGCCCAAGGGGACGCCGGCGAAACGGAGTTGAGGAAGATCGAGGCGATCATCCGGTCGATGACTCCACACGAACGGCGGGACCCCAACGCAATCGACGGATCGCGGCGGCGACGCATCGCGCGCGGCAGCGGAACTACCGTGCAGGATGTGAACCGTCTCCTGAACCAGTTTCAGGAAATGAAGAAGATGATGAAGCGTTTCACGAAGATGGCGGGGAAGATGGACTTCGAGCTCCCGCCGTCGTAAGGGACAGGCTGCACACGGAGGTGCACATTGTCGGTAAAACTCAGAATGAGGAGAATGGGTACGAAGAAGAGACCCTTCTGGCGGGTCGTTGCCATCGATTCGCGCAATTCGCGCGACGGCCGTTTCATCGAGATTCTCGGCTACTACAACCCCATGGTGGAGCCGCCTCAAATCAAGATGGACGATGACAGGGTTTACCACTGGCTCAACGAGGGCGCTCTGCCATCGGAAAACGTTCGTACGCTCTTGAAAAAGCTCGGGCTCATGGAGCGTTGGCGTTTGATGCGCACTGGGATCACGATCCAGGAGCTCGAAACGAAAATAACGGAGCGAAGGGCGAAACAGCCCAAGGCGGTCGAAAACAAGGAAAAGAAGAAGAGACCCGGCAAGAAGAAGGCCGCGAAAGCGGCCGCCGCCGCGAAAGAAGCGGAAGCGAAGGCCGAGCCATCCGCTCCCAAGGAAGGCTAGAGAGGACTCCGGCGCCTCTTTCGGCGTCCGCTTCAACAGCGGGCGTGAGTGAAAGGATGCACCGTGGCAATGAGTATCGCAAAGATAAAGACAATGATCCGGAAGATCTCCGAGATGCTCGTCGACCGTCCCGACAAAATCGTCATCGAGGAAGAGAAGCGCGAGGACGCACATATCATCGTGCTCTCGGTCGCCAAAGACGATGTGGGCAAGATCATCGGACGCAGCGGCCAGACGGCGAAGGCGCTACGCGCGCTCGTCAACGCCGCGGCGACGCGGCTCGGGGAGAAAGTGCTTCTCGAGATTCGCGAATAGGGGTTCTTTCGAATGGCCGATACGGCGATTCTGGGAACGATCGTGAAGATCGTAGGTCTCAAGGGAGAAGTGAAGCTTCTTCCGGCGCCCGATTTCTGGCTCAATGCGCTCGCGGCCGATGCGCTCGACGTCGTGGGCCAAACGGGTGAACGGCGGACGGTTCACGTGGCCCGGCGGAGGCCGAAGGGTGAAACGTTTATTCTGAAATTCGACGGGATCGATACGGCCGAAGCGGCCGAAAGATTGATCGGATCGAGCCTGGAGGTCTCGCTCGAAGCGCTGGGCGGCGCCACTCCTCCGGACGAGCTGCTTCCGTGCCAGCTCATCGGGCTCGATGTCGCCCTTCGCGACGGAACGCCATTCGGCGTCGTCGTCGACATGCTTCTCGGCTCGGCCCAGGATTGTCTCGTCATCGAGAAGGACGCCGAACGGTACCTCGTTCCGTACGTCCCGGATATCGTCCGCAAGATATCGATAGAGGACGGAATGATCGAGATAGATCCCCCCGAGGGGCTGCTCGATCTGAGATGGTAGGTGGCGCGTGTTGGACATCTATTTTATAACGATCTTTCCTGAAATGTTTCGCGAGGCGCTCGCTTCGGGAATGACGGGCATAGCGGAGAGGAACGGGGCCGTGCGCTACCATCTGATAAACCTGCGCGACTTCGCGGATGACCGCTATGGGAGCGTAGATGATTACCCTTACGGCGGCGGGGCCGGAATGATAATGATGGCCTCTCCGATTCTCAAGGCGGTCGAGTCTGTCCATTCTGGCGAAGACGATGTCGGCTCCCCCGTCATTCTGCTGTCGCCTTGCGGAAAGGTATTCGACCAGGAAAAGGCGAACGAGCTCGCTACGAAGAAGAAGCTCGTGTTCATCTGTGGGCGTTACAAGGGCGTCGACGAGCGGGTAAGGGATCTCGTCGTAACCGAGAACATCTCCATCGGGGACTATATCCTGAGCGGGGGCGAGCTCGCGGCTCTGGTCGTGACCGACGCTGTCGCGCGGTGCCTTCCCGGCGTACTCGGGGATGAGCGATCGCGAGAGACCGACTCATTCACCACCGAGCGTGAATTCTGTCTCGACGCTGCGTACTACACACGGCCGCCCGAGTTCAGGGGGCTCGCCGTGCCCGAGGTGCTTCTCTCGGGAAACCATGCGAGAATTGACGAGTGGAGGCTCGAATCTGCGCGTGAACGCACGCTGAGGTTCAGGCCCGATCTCATTGCAAAGACCGCCAAACATGAAACTAATTGAAGGAGGAACCATGGATATCCTCGATCAGATTGCCGCAAAGAGAATGAAGGAATCGACGACCGATTTCAGCGTCGGCGATACGATCAGAGTCGACATCAGGATCGTCGAGGGCGAGCGTGAACGCGTGCAGGCGTTTCAGGGAATCGTGATGCAGAGGAGAGGCTCCGGCCTCGGCGCGACGTTCACCGTCCGCAAGGTCAGCCAAGGTGTCGGCGTAGAGCGGGTGTTCCCGCTTCATTCACCGAATGTATCGTCCATCCGCGTTCTCCGGAAGGGAAAGGTCCGCCGGGCGAAGCTGTTCTATCTCAGGGAGCTGAAAGGCAAGGCGGCCCGTATCGCCGAGAAGAGCGAGAAGGTCGAGGAATGACCTCCGTTCGCCGGATCGCGTTCGAGGAGCTGATCCGGTTCGATAGCCTCAAGAGGCCGGATCCCACGTGTCTTATCGCCGGGGTGGATGAGGCGGGGCGGGGGGCGCTCGCCGGGCCGGTGGTCGCGGCAGCTATCATATGCGAGCCGAATGAGCATTTGCTCAGGGTGCGGGACTCGAAGCTCGTTCCGGAACTCGAGCGCGAACGGCTGTATGAGGTTCTGCTCGAGCACTGCATCGTCCA
>JAQTVX010000015.1 GCA_028706585.1 Candidatus Krumholzibacteriia bacterium
CGATGCCGAGATAATCGAGGATGGTAGGTGCGATATCGAGATTCTGGACATTCGCTTCGATTCGGCCTCGGTGCTCCTCGCCAGGGAACAGAAAGACCAGGGGAATCCTTGAGCCGACGGCGTAGCGCTGGGCGTGATCCGAGCAAACGACTATGACGGTGTTGCTCAGGATTCCTCTCATCTGCAGACCCTCAACGATATGCCTCAGCCGCCTGTCGAGATCCAGGATGACATCGTTGTAGGAATCGACCGACCACGGGACCTTCGCGCGATGTTTCACCGAGAACACGTTCTTCTCTGGAAAGAATATCGGTCCGTGCGTCCCCATCAAATGCAGGTGCGCGAAAAACGGAGCGGAAGGCTCTTCATCGATGAACGAGAACATGGCATCGACTCGCTTCGCATCCTTGATGTACCTGGCGCCCGCCCCTGTGACCTCGGCCATGGGATTTTCCATTCGGCGCAAGCCGAACGCATGAAGGACCCGGTCCGAGATGCGATCACCCATCGTCCGCACGAAGAAGAACGGATTCTCGCCGGATAACGACTCGATAAATTTGGAGACACGGCTCTTCCCGACCCGTCTGAAACTCGAGTACTCGAACGCGTCTTTCATGTTCATTTCAATGGGATCGGCATAGTGGCGCATGCCCACGTCGATGTTTCTGTAGCCATACTTGTGCAATATCCCGGGGAGATGCTCGTAGGCGTTTCTGCCCTCGAGTATCTCGGGCGGATAACAGACTCTCGTCTGGGTCGGCAGTTTTCCGGTGAGCATCGAGGCGATCGAGCCCAACGAGGCATCGGCATTGGCAAAGCAGTTCTCGCAGAGGAGCATCTTGTCCGCCATTTCTTCGAGAAATGGAGTCGTGGCCCTGTTGTACCCGTATATGGACATGCTCCTCGCGTTCAGGCCGTCGCCGGAGATCAGGATAACGTTCGGACGGTTTTTCAACTGTACAACGTGGATGTCCGACAGTGGTGCATTGGAACGCGAGGCAATGTGCGTGACGACGGTCGCCGACGCTGATACAAGAACGAGGGCCGCGGCGGCGAGCGCCGTCGCGCGCCATGCCGCGGAACGGGAGCATTTCACCCTGAGCTCATTCACGATCTGGTATGAGAAGGCGATGAGAATCAAGAAGAGAACCGCGTAAACGTACCGCGCGGCGTCCGCGATACTCCTGACCCCGAAGTGCATGACCGTGAACGTGAAATTATCCACGAGCAGGAAGAACATAGCGGCCAGAACCGCGGCCGCGAGGAACGATCCGGCCATCTCGGAGATACAGCGAGCGATGCGGTTCCTCGCCGCGAAGGCCGGCGCCCAGAGGACAAGCAGCGCTACGGCTCCCGCCGCCAGCAGCGGCAGAGGCGCCACCAACAACACCTGCAGCTTTTGCAGAACGCCTAGGTCCGTCATGAAGGACGGCTTGGTGACGAAGAACAGCCATTCCGTGAAGACGTAGAGGTAAATGGCGATCGCGGCGATGGCGGCCTGGATCGCCCAACCGCGGCGCGCCGAGCCCATCCTGTCATCGCTCATTTGTGCTAGCCATCTTTCTTCATCAGATACAGAGTCCTGAGAGAATCGGCGATCTTCTCCGCGCGCACGATTCTGAAGAACCGTCCGAACGCCTCCTCGAAATGCTTCTGCGTGAACTCATCGAACACGTCCTCACGGCATACGAGCAATCTCCGAACCTGCGAATCGTCCTTCGGAACGAACTCCACGATCAAGTTCGTGCAAATCTCGCTCAGGAACCCGGCAATTCTGTCGAAGGGAAGATTGTTGGATATCGCGAGGTGATGGATCAAAGCGAGCACGAGCGCCGTTTCCGCTGGACCTCGCTCCAAGAGCGACATCCTCTCGGTGCCGGCCCATCCCATGCCGCTCGTCGGATTCGCGAGATCCAAGAGCAGCGGCAGGATGTTGCGCCTCCCGTCCTCGACGCACGAGAGATAGTTCTTCTCGACGGCTGCCGGGTCGACATCGAACGATGCCACATAGCGCCCCTGAACGGCGGCTATGCGGCTGAAACGTCCCGTATTGGCGCCCAGATCCCAAACCATTCCCGGTTCGAGGCCGTGCAGGAATTCCTCGACGAGCCGCTCCTTGCATCGGAGCCCGTCGTCAGTGTAGTTCGTGTCCCCGTAGTACTCTCCCCACTCGGTGCCTCGGGGAACGAACTTCAAGCCGTTCACGGCGCTCTCGAGGTTGTCTACGATTCCCAGAAGCGCGGTGCGGCTCACGTTCCCCCCGTGTTGAGGTTTTTCGGACGTCCCCTCGTACCGGCGCTGAAAGCGCGCATGCAGGTGAATGTGCGTGAGGAGCGGGAGCCTCAGGCGCGTTCGCAGCGGAAGAAGCGAGGAAGCGAGATCGAGCGGCACGCCGTCGATGTACACCCGCAAGAGCTGATTCAGCCGCACATCGGTGTTGCTCATGAGGGCCAGCGGAGCGAGAAAATGCTGGCAGAACTGACGGTATGCGACCCAGGGCTCCCCCACCCGGTACCGCTCGAATGACAGCGTGTCTATGAAGACCGGCTTCCCGCCGACGAACTGGACGTTGAACGCGCTGCAATCCTTTAGTGACATCCCGTGCTCCAGCGCCATCTTCTGGATGTCGAGAGTGACGAGGGCCGCCGCCTTGAGCTGACTGAAGCACCATTCGTGGGGATACGAAACGAAGGGAACGAGACGAGGACGCAGAACCTTGTAGGCGTCGCCGGAAACCGCGAGCGAGGAAGCGACCTCCTCGTGGTCGATGAGGAGCTCCGCCCCCACGAGATCGCCATAGAGCCCCGACTGCATCATGGCGTCGAAGGCATCCCTGCAGCGGACGTTCACTTGGCGGTAGAGAATTCCGTCTTTTGAAAATATGAACCCGTTGGGATCGCGGAAGGAGCCGCCGTGCTTCCCGTCATTCATCTTTGCCTGGAGGCCTTTCTTCCCGCCGGTCTTTCCCTTTCGAGAAGGTATTGCTCACGAACAGTCTAAGCCGTTTCCAGAACAGCTTGAGCGTGAAAGCGGCGCCGACCAAGCTCGCGATGACTATTTGAAGGATGTAGCTCCCCGTTCCGGGATCGATGTAGGCATAGGCATTGCCGCAGCAGACGAGAACGGCTAAGGCCGCCCATACGCCCGAATGCAACACGAATCGTGATCTCCGCATAGAGCAATCTCTCCTTCGAGAGCGCCGCCCGATACGGGCAGGCATCTGACTGATTTTAGCAAAATATCGAGGGAATTGCCAGAACAATGGCTCCCCTTTGGCGAGCCTCCCGCCGTGGCGATAATAATTATACCCGGGTACTATTGACAAATGACTTTTACCCGTGTAATATTAGTTGGGCGCTCTGCTGCCGATGGACCACCCGCGGGGGCTTCGGCCATATTCGAATATTGTGAAAGGAGTTATCGATGGAAACAAATTGTACCTACACCGCCTTCGCCGGCGACCGTCTCATCGTTTCGGGGGACATCAAGACCATGATCCTTCGGACGAAGGAGTGCATTGATAATGGGGAAACCAGCCCGATCCTTATCTTCGAGGACCAAACCGGCAGACAGGTGGACTTTGATTTTCGCGGAACACCCGACGAGGCCCTGGCGAGACTGGCCTCTCATCCTCTCTTCGGGCCGAGCGAACCACGGAACTGCGGGAGAACCGGACCGGGGCGTCCGAAGCTCGGCATCGTCTGCCGCGAGGTGTCGCTTCTGCCGCGTCACTGGGACTGGCTCAGCCAGCAACCGGGAGGAGCATCCGCAGCGCTGCGCAGGCTCGTCGATGAACGCCGCAAGCAAGGGAACGGCAAGAATGCGGCCCGCATCTCCCGGGAAGCCGCGGGCAAGTTCATGTGGACGATCGCCGGCAACCTCCCCGGCTTCGAGGAAGCGTCGCGCGCTCTGTACGCCGGAGATCATAAACGCCTCGAGGACCTGATACGCGATTGGCCTCAGGATATCCGGAAGCACCTCGAGCGGCTGGTTGCGGAATCCGCGCGCCTCGACAGGGAATCACAGGGGTAACGAGAGCGCTCACTCCCCTACTCGCTTGTTCGCCTTCAAGATGCTCTGGATCACCTCGTCGTAGTAGGGCTTCTCCTTCAGGCTCGCGTATGCCCCGGGGAAGAGCACGAGCGTGATGTCGGCGGAGTGGTCGGAGATGCTGTTCAAAACGACCGAGCAGCGCTGGCCGCCAACGAGCCGCGTGTTGTCGATCATCGGGAAGTCGAAGTAGCTCACGCTGAAGGTCGCCACTTTCGTCTGGCGGCCTTGCTCGGGGTCCGGGGTCTCGATGCTGAGACCGATCTGAATCTCGCGGTTTTCGCGGTCGACGCCCAGGACGTCGATCGCGAAGTCCGTCGGAAGGCCGTCGAGGGTCAATGTCGCCGGCTCCAGGCTCGTCCCGCCGGGATCGCCGGCCAGATCGATCGTGCGGTCAAAAGTCTTGCCGACGCCCTCGAGGACTATCATCTCCCGGCGCACAATCTCCCGTGCTACTGACTCCAGCCGGTCGAGGTACTCCGCGCTTTCCGAGCGTGCCGCCGGAGTCTGGGCCTCCGTCTGTGCGCGCATCACTCGCCGCCGCATCTCCATGAACAGCGGCTTCAGGTTGAGCGACTCATGGAAGTTGTAGGCAAGCATCTCGAGGTTGAGCACGGAGGCGCTGAGCCCCTCGTCGCGCGGGTTCACGAAGGAATTGATAATAGAGACGCACATGTCCTTGCGTAGCGCGCTCTCCGACTCCTCGCGGCGGCTCATCAGCTCGGTGTAGAGGCGAGTGTTGGTGTCGACCGCCTGCCGCTGACTCAGGGCGCTCGAGGTGATGAACCCGAGCACGGTAAGAGCTATCGCCGTAAGCAATCCACCCATCGGATGCATTAGGATGTCGAGCTTGTCCCAGGCGTCCCGTTTCCTGACGGGTTCCTCGCTCATGTTCCGCTCACTTCCTTCTCAAGGACAGCTTGCCGTCCTTCTTCTCGATGATCAAGTCGTAGCGCGTCGCTTCCTTGTAAGAGAAAACCTCGAGCGTGAGCGCCTGCCTCTCGTACACGAGCGTCAGGATGCACTTTCCCGCTTCCTTCACGGTGAGCTTGTAAGAGCCGAACTTGTCGGTGACCGTCGTATCGACCGCGGCCGACGCGGGCTGGCTCTTCGCTCCCGGAGCGCTCACCGGCGGCGCGAGGGCTATCTTCACCGCGAGCCCGGCCGCCACCGGCTTCCCGTCCAGCTTGATGTCGCCGAAGATGCGGCCGGCCGACGCGCTCGACGAGGCCAGGCAGACCAACAATATGGCCGACGAGAAAATGATGATCCATCGCATATTCTCTCTCCTTTCAGCCGGCCGAGGGCGCCCGCCGCGTCGCCCACCCCCCGGGGGCGGGGCGATGACCCGGCGCTCACATTCCGGCTAACGGAATAATAACCGATTGAGTTCGGTCCTGTGTTATTTCTTTTCCAGCAGCCGGCGGAATCGCGGATTGGAGCGGATCGGATTCCAGATCGGGTCGAGGCGAAGTATGGTTGCCGTAATGTAGAACCCTTGCAGCGAAAGCAGCGTTTCGAGCTGGTCGATCGCCGCCTCGTGCTCGCCGCACCTCATGTAGATCTCCGCGAGATAGTTGATGAGCTCCGGCCCCATGAGGGCATCCTTGGATATCGGCATTATCCGGACAGCTTCTCTTCCTTCGCGGATCGCCTCTTCCTTGCGGCCGAGCCCGGCATACGCAAGTCCCAAATAGGCATGGTAGTAGCAAACATATATCGATTGAGGATTGGACCGGATAATACGCTCAATATCAACTCTCGCCGAGTCATACCGCGCCCTCGCCGATTGGCGGCTCTCCGTTGCTTCAATGAGCAATGCGCGGTCGAGATGGGTGGCGGCGATCACAGAGGGCTGTATCAGGCGATATCGTTCTATTGGTCCCGACTCGAACGCATCGAAGGCCTCAGTATACGTCTTTGGAAAGAAACGGAGATCAGGAGTATGCATGAGCCCATTGGTCACAGCTATCTCCGCTAATTCCGCCATGTCTGTCCGTCGTGACATCTCCAACATCACCTGCTTCGCCGCATCCATGTCACCATTTCTCGCCAATAAGCAAAACGCTTTCCCGACGTACGCTTGGGTCAGGTTCGGTGCCAGCGAAATCGCTTGATTGAAGTCTTCTTCGGCTTCATCGAAGCGGCGTATAAACGTATTCGTTAGTCCAAGGCAATCATAACAGATAAGGTAGGAACGAGGGGTCAGCCTGCGTGCATCCTCGAAGTGATTCAATGCCTCCTGCCATCTCCCCATGCGCCTCAGCACCCAGCCGATATTCTGTGCGGCGTCCCCGCTCGGTCGCATACGTTGCGCCTTCTCGAAATGTTTGAGCGCTTTGGCATACTCTCGATGGGCGTACGCGACGACGCCGAGCGCAAGATAGGTCTCGGGGATATCGGGCGCGAGCTGCTCCGCCCGTTGAGCCGCTTCCGTCTCGAGGGCGAGCTCCCCAGGCCGGTCGTAAACCCAATAGAGATTGTGGTAGGCCCATGAGAGCGCGGCCCACGCCTCGGCGAATCGGGGGTCCAGCGAGACGGCTTTCTGGAACAGCCGGACTGCCTGCTCCGCGTCCATCACGTTTCCCAGCCTATTGTAATAATCCATCCCTCGCAGGTAAGCTTCGTACGCGGCGAGATTCTCGGTGGGTCTCTTTTCGATCGCCCGGCGCTCGGGCTCCAGCAGAGCGACATCCAGCTGCGTCGCCACCCTCTCGGCGATATCCGACTGAACATGGAATACTTGCGCCATATCCTCGTCATAGGTTTCCGCCCAGACGTTCGTATTGTCGGTGACACGGACGAGCTGGGGAATCACACGAACGCGACTCGTCGGATCGCCGGGCCGTTCGCGCTGAACCGTTCCCTCGAGGATGTAGTCCACACCCAGTTCCTGGCCAATTTGCTTAATTGATTTTCTGGTCTTCCTGTATTGAATGGCGCTCTGCCGCGCTATGACACCGAGCCCGCTGACGCTGGCGAGACGCGCGGTAATCGCGTCCGTGACCCCGCCGGCAAAATACTCGTCCTCGGGTGCGCCCAGGTTCTCGAAGGGCAGGACAACGAGCATCTTCCGATTGTCCACACCGCGGCCCTTCTGCGGGGACGCAGCCGGCGCGAACAAACCGTACCTGAACAACATGATGACGGCGACGACAACGACAATCGCTCCCCCTGCGATCGCGGCCATCCCTCCCGTTCCGAGCCTCTTCGCTCGCTGCGGCGGACGATGCGTCTGCGTCGGAGAACGAAACGCCCGCAGATCGACCAGCATATCCTCGACGTGCGGATAGCGTTCCGACGGATTCTTCGCGAGCGCCTTTCCAACAATCCGCTCCAGCTCCATCGGCACGTCGCTTCGACGCGCCGTGAGCGGCTCGGGTGCATCGTTCAATATCGAATGCACGACGGCCGCCTCGTAATCGCCTGTAAACGGCCGCCGTCCTGAGATCATCTCATAGAGCACCACGCCGAGGGACCAGATATCGGTGCGTCGATCGACGTCCTTGCCCGATGCCTGCTCCGGCGACATGTACGCCGCCGTGCCGAGCGTCGTGTCGGCCTTTGTGAGCTTCGTGTGCGCGCCCAGACGCGCGAGCCCGAAATCGAGGATCTTCGCCTGGCCCCGCGACGTGAGCATGACGTTTCCGGGTTTAATGTCCCGGTGAATGATTCCTTTTTCGTGTGCCTCGGCGAGCCCCTCTCCCACCCGTATCGCCAAGGAGACGGCATCATCGATCGGGAGCGGTCCTTGCGCGATTAGCTCCTCGAGACTCCGTCCTTCGACGAGCTCCATCGCGATGAACGATTGATCACCATGCTCGCCGACCTCGTATATCGTGCAGATGTTGGGATGATTGAGCGCCGCGGCCGCCTGCGCCTCGTGAGCGAAGCGTTCTCGTGCCTCCGCATCGCACATGAACTCGCTCGGGAGAAACTTGAGGGCGACGAATCGGTGGAGCCTGAGGTCCTCGGCCTTATAGACCACTCCCATCCCGCCCTCGCCGAGCTTCTCGAGGATCCGGTAATGTGAGATTGTCTGCCCTATCATACTCATATCTTGAAGTGCTCCCACTCGTATTTCACGCGCTCCATGAGCTTCTTGAAACGCTCCTCGCCTCGGAGATTGTCAAGCATCTGGATCCGCTCCAGTGCCGGATAATTGATAAATCCTTGATTGACGGCATTCTCAAGCCAATCGAGAGCTTCCGGCTTCGCATTGAGCGAGGCTAGCAAGAGCGCCACATAGTATGACCATTCGGGATCCCTCTTGCATGTCTTCTGGAAATCGGAAGTCATTGCCCCGAATGCCATTTTTCTGTCTTTCAGCACTCCGTATTTCAGCATAAGACCGAACTTGGTGCACACATTGTCCGGCGTCAACCTAGCGCTCTCGTCAATAATGGAAAAGGCTTCATTGCGTTCATTGTTGCAGACCAACATCCACGCATAGAAAAACTGAGCGAAAGGATTCTCCGTGTCCGCCTCATAGAACTTGCGGTATTGCTCAAGAGCCAATGGGTACTGCCCATCGTAGAAATACAGCATCCCCTGGGACAGATATTTCCATGGTTCCAGCGGATCGACCTGTCGTGCCCGCTCCATGAGGGGCAAGGCTGCAGCCGGCTTCCCGAATTCCGCGATGTACGCATACGCGAGTTTTCGCAAGGCGTTCAGCTCATTCGGGTTTACGGCCAAGGCCCTCCTGAAGTGAAGAAGCGCCTCCTGCGGATTCCCGAGAAAGTCCTTGTAGATCGTTGCAAGGACCTCATGCGCCGTCGGGAAATCGGGATCGAGAGCCAACGCCTTCTTAGCATATTCTTCGGATCTTGCAACGCAATCCTCTTGCTTGGCGCCTATATTGACATACTGCCAATAGACCAATGCCATAGCCGAATACAGCAGCGCATTATCGCCGACGATAGCGACGCCGTCATGCAAATACTGGTCCGCACTATCTAGAGCGCCCTCGCTGAATCGCCAGATCTTGTCGTAGGCTTTCAGATAGCATTCATACGCCGCCACATTGTCAATCGGTCTCTCGGACATCTTCTGTTTCTCTTCGGAGGTAATTCGAAGCTTGAGCGCATTGACAATCGCCGTTGAGATCTTATCCTGAATCGCAAAAATATCCTCCAGCTCGCAGTCATAGGTCTCGGACCAGAGATGATACCCGTCGGCGACGTTGATGAGCTGCGTCATGATTCGGAGCTCGTTGCCCGCCTTTCTCACGCTTCCTTCGAGCACCGCTTGCACCTTGAGTTTGCTGCCGATATCCCGAATGTCGTCCGACTTCCCCTTGAACATGAAGGCGGAGGTCCTCGCCGGGACCCTCAGGCCCTGGATTCTGCTCAGACGATTGATGAGCTCCTCCGTCATTCCATCACAGAAGTATTCCTGATCCCGCTCGGGGCTCATGTCCACGAAGGGTAGGACGGCGATGGATTTCTCCTCGGGGAGCGTCTCCCGATGCCGCATATTGAAGAGAACAATGATCGCAAGGACCACAACGACCATCACGGGAGCCGCCAAGTACCACAATCGCACTCTACGCACCGGCCTGCCGGCATCCGCCGTCGATCGCTGCGTCACATCGGCTCCGGCGCCCAACGTCCTCTGCAGATGTCGCAGGTCAGCGATGAGATCGCCCGCGGTCTGATACCGCTCGTCACGATTCTTCTCGAGGCACTTCGTGACAACGCGCTCAAGATCGAGGGGGACGCCCGTTCGCACGCTCGTGATCGGCTCGGGGGCAGCGTTCATGATCTGGTACATGAGCGCCTGCTGGTACTCTCCCCTGAACGGCAAATGCCCCGTCAGCATCTCGTAGAGCACGACGCCGAGAGACCAGATATCGGTCCGATTGTCAGTCTCCTCCCCGCCCGCCTGTTCGGGAGACATATACGCCGCCGTGCCGAGAGTCATACCCTCCCGAGTGACCATCGTTGCGCTGGCGAGCTTGGCCAGGCCGAAGTCCATGACCTTCACCTGGCCCAATGAGGTCAACATGACGTTGGCGCTCTTGATATCCCGATGAACGATCCCCTTCTCATGAGCCGCCTGAAGCCCCAGGGCAACATGAACGGCGATCTTAACAACCTCTTCGAGCTTGAGCGGCCCGCGGTCGATCTTGTCTCTGAGCCGTTCGCCATCAATGTATGCCATTGATATGAATGCTCGGTCCACGGCCTCGTCTATCTCGTAGATGGTGCAGATGTCCGGATGGTCGAGCGCCGCGGCCGCCTGCGCCTCGCGAGTGAAGCGGGCCTTAGCATCCGCGTCGCGCATGAGCTCGCTCGGGAGAAACTTGAGGGCGACGAATCGGTGGAGCCTGAGGTCCTCGGCCTTATAGACCACTCCCATCCCGCCCTCGCCGAGCTTCTCGAGGATCTTATAGTGAGAAACTGTTTTGCCGATCATGAGAGTTCTCCGGGCCAGAAACGATCAAGGCGAGCTTCAAGGATTCTCATCCTTCCTGGTCGCTCACTTCACCGGTTCGACGAACACGGCCGTGCCATAGCAAAGCACCTCGGTGACTCCGTCCATCACCTCGGTCGCATCGTACCGCACCCCAAGAACGGCATTCGCGCCAATCTGATTCGCGTGAGCCACCATCATGTCGCACGCTTCGGCTCGCGTCTTCTCGCAAAGTTCGGTGAACAGGGTGATGTTGCCGCCGAATAGCGTCTGGAGATCGGCCCCGATCTTCCCGACGATCGACCGCGAACGAACGATGACGCCGCGCACCACGCCTAACTGCTTTACGACTCGGTAGCCTTCGATACCGAAGGTCGTCGAGGTCATCGGGTGAGGCATGAGGTAATTATTGACGACCTTCTTCCGCTCTTCAGGGCTCATTTTGCCGAAGCAATCAAGACACACCGTATCCGTCTTGAAATAGTACTCCGACGGATACTCCTGGCCGCAATGTGCGCATCTCATTGGCAACTCCCTTATTTCATGCCGTTCAACTGATCATTGCTTGACGCCCGCTCTCCTCATGAGCTCCTTGTACCGGGGATCCGACTTGACAAAGTCCCACCAGGGAGGCATCAACGCGGGCTGGATCAGGTTGTCGTCCCGTTCCTCGTATGCCTTCTCCAAATACTCGAACACACGCTCCCTATCACCCAGGGCGCAATAAACCCCGGCAACATCAAAAGATGAAACGTAGTGGTCACCCTTCCAGGCGAGCAATGATGCAAGGGCGTCTCGTGCCTTATCGTTCTGCCCGGACAACGCATACGCGATAGCGAGATAACGGAAAGCGTAGGAGCTCTTGCCGAGCGACAGCTTCCGGGCTTCCGCGATGGCCTTGGGGTACGCGCCTTGCGCCAGATAGACATAGCATCTGACCACGGCAATATTCGGAAATGTGCTGTCGATTTCGGCGGCCCGCTGCGCGTACGTCAGAGCGCTGTCGTACTCTCCCGCGGATGCGTATACATAGGCAAGTTGTTGAGTCATGACAACAGAGAGAGGGTCCATTTGTCTTGCCTGCCTCATTTCCTCGATACCGGCGCCGAATCTGCCTTGGCCGGCAAGCAACCACCCATAACTCAGGTGAACGTCGGCGATGTTCGGATTAAGCTCGATCGCTCGTCTGAAGTACTCTTCGGCGCCCTTGACATCCCATTCGTAACTGAACTTCACGTCCCCCATGAGCCCAATACCTTCGGCCAACGTGGAATCGAGAGCAAGCGTCTTTTCGACGTACGTTCTGACTTTTGGGAACCCCTCTCGAGGAGATAGTTCCCCGAGGCCCATCAGATAGCCGTATGCTTTCGCGAGGCCAGCGTACGCGAGCGCATATGTCGAATCCCTGGCGATCGCCTGCTGAAAATACGGGATCCCTTTGTACACGTCCGCCGGTACCGCCTTGTTGACGAAATACTCGCCCTTGAGGTAAGCCTCATGAGCTTCCGGGTCGACTCGTTGCGCTCGGGCGATCCGTTCTTGCTCGTTCGGCGTTACCGCAATTCTGATCTCGACCGCGATCGCCTGCGCGACCTCGCTTTGGAGGAGAAGCACGTTCTCGAGGCTCCGCGTGAAGTCCTTTGCCCAGAGATGCCTCTCGGGGTTCGCCGCTATGAGCTGCGCCGTGATCCGGACGTCGTGGTCGGCACGAAGCACCGAGCCTTCCACTATCGCGTCGACCCCGAGCTCGCGGGCAATCTGCGGTATCGTCTTGTCCGTGTTCTTGTACCGCATCGCCGACGTCCGCGAGATCACACGGAGCGCCTTGATCTGCGAGAGCTCCTTGATGATCGCCTCCGTCATCCCGTCGGAGAAGTACTCCTGCTCCGGATCCGCCGAAAGATTCTCGAGCGGGAGAACGGCAATCGAGGTAATCGGTTTTTCGTGGGGTTTCGAAAGATGCGGCCGCCCGAGGACAACGGCAAGAACCGCAATAACGACGGCCGCGGCAAGCCCGATCAACACGCGCGGCCGCATGGCGCGGCGAGCCGGAGTCGCCGAAGCCTTTGCCTTCGTCGCAAGTCCGTCTTTCAGGAGGTCGAGATCGGCTGCCATTTCGCTCATCCGTTGATACCGTTCCGTGAGATTCTTGGCGAGCGCCTTCGTCAGAATCCGCTCGAGATCTTTCGGCGCGCCGGGAAGCAGGCGGCCGACTGGCTCGGGCGTGTCGTTCAATATCGAGTAGATGATCGCCTGTTCATGCTCGCCTTCGAAAGGCGGTCTCCCCGTCGCCATTTCGTAGAGAACGACTCCGAGCGACCAGATGTCGCTTCGCTCATCGGCTTCCAGCCCGCTCGCCTGTTCCGGCGACATGTACATGGTCGTCCCCACCGTCGTCCCCACCCGCGTGAGCCTCGCCTGTGTCGCGAGCTTCGCTAACCCGAAATCGACGATCTTCGCGAGGCCGTCGCTCGTCACGAGAATGTTCCCCGGTTTCACGTCCCGATGAACGATTCCTTTCTCGTGAGCCTTTGCGAGGCCCTTGGCTATCTGGCTCGCGATCCAGACCGCCTCGTCGAGCGCGAGCGGCCCTTTCTTGATCATCTCTTGAAGCGAGGCGCCTTCGTAGCAGGGCATCGCGATGAACATCTGGCCCTCGGGCGTTTGATCAATTTCGTAGATCGCACAGATATTCGGGTGATCGAGAGCGGATACCGCATGCGCCTCGTTGACGAATCGCTGCGTTGCTTCGTCGTCACTGACATGGGGAGGGAGAAACTTGAGGGCGACGAATCTGTTGAGCTTGAGATCCTCGGCCTTGTACACAACCCCCATCCCGCCCTCGCCGAGCTTCTCGATGATCCTGTAATGGGAGACCGTCTTGCCTATCATGAAAAGGGCCTCACCCCACTGTGCGCGTCGGTCATGTCATGTTACAAGAGAATCTTCCCCTATTATTCCTAGGAATTCCTGCGAGCCGCGTATGTGAAATGCGAGAAGTACTTTCTCCACGAGATGTCCGTCGATTTGAACTCGTTCGCACCGCAGAAGTAGTCGACAAGGGCTTCCCGCATGCGCGCGATCTCTTTCAACCGGGATCGACGCTCTGGATGCTCCATTGTAAGATCGATCAACTCGAGCGCACGCTCAAACGCCTTCAGGCCATATTCGGCGTTGTTCTTCGCCCGCCACCCGAGAGCCCGTTCGACTTCGCTGCCGATATTCGCCATTTGCTCCAAGAGCGGCAATTCATTCCAGCGCCCTGCCGCGAGATCCTTGTGCTGAAGACTCACCTTGCTATCCTCTTCGCGACGATGCGGACGATCGCCTCGCGCACATCCGCACTCTCGACGCCGCGGCTCCTGTTCCCTTGCGAGGGACGCATATTGATCATGGAATCAAACTCTATGAAGTCGTCGCCGTCCATTTCCGGATACAGATTGATTCCCCACAGATTCCTCTGCTGCGATCCATTCTCGATCAGCAGGGCCTCCAGATCCGAATGCAGCTCTCCGTCGACCGCCAGAATTTCTCTATCGACGTCAATGACAGCTTTCACCATGTTGCCGAACGTGCGTTCGGCCATACGCGCGATCTCTCCCAGCGTCACTTGCTGTCCGACTATTTCCATGGCGTTGAACCCCTTCGTGTAGTCGATTGACTTCTCGTCGATTATAGAGGAATACGGCACTTTGGCAAGATGTAATCTTCCCCCGCGAACCTGGAGCTCTGGGATCGAACGCCCTCTCTCGCACGCTGATTTCTCTGCCGCCGCCCCGGCGAATCTGCTAGAATGCGCCGGTCATGATCTCTTGAAGCGATTCAACAACGTCGAATAGGCCGCGGACTCGCGCGATCGCCCGGGGCACACGACCCAAGGAGGTTCTTCCCATGCGCGGACGGCTCGTCATACTGATCGCTGCGCTCATATCGCTCGCCGCGGCCGCGCCGGCCCTCGCCGCGCCGGCGGCGATCAAGTCCCCAGCCGAGTACCTCGGCTTCGAAATCGGCGCGGACAGGAAGCTCGCCGACTACGAGCAGGCACGGGGCTATTTCGAGCTGCTCGACGAGGCGTCTCCATGGGTCACCGTCGAGAGAATCGGCACGACGACGCTCGGTAAACCGATGATCGCTGTCATCCTTTCGACGCCCGCGAACCTCGAGAAGCTCGATCGCTACCTGGACATCTCCCGCCGTCTCGCAGATCCGAGAAAGCTCACTAGCGCCGAGGCCGACGCGCTCATCAAAGAGGCGAGGATCATTGCGATGATCACCCCGAGCCTGCACGCGACCGAGGTCGGCGCCGCGCAGATGACGCTCGAGCTCGCGTACGACGTCGCCGCCGGACAGAACGAGCGGCTATCGAAGGCGCTCGAGCAGGAAATACTCTACATCGTCCCGACGAACCCCGACGGGATGCAGATGGTCGTCGACTGGTACAAGAAATGGCTCGGCACCGAGTTCGAAGGGTGCTCGATGCCTTGGCTCTACCACTACTACGCCGGACACGACGACAACCGCGACTGGTTCATGCTGAATCTGGCGGAAACGCGGGCCGTCTTCGATCTCTACTTCAAAAGCGTTGTGCCGCAGGCCGTCCTCGACATGCACCAACAGCAATCGAACGGCGCCCGGCTCTTCCTTC
The DNA here is from genome assembly GCA_028706585.1 of Candidatus Krumholzibacteriia bacterium. Taxonomy (GTDB): domain Bacteria; phylum Krumholzibacteriota; class Krumholzibacteriia; order Krumholzibacteriales; family Krumholzibacteriaceae; genus SSS58A. The sequence continues at coordinate 15,113 of JAQTVX010000015.1, forward strand.
CCCCATACTACCCGCCTGGGAACCGAAACGTCGATCCCGTGATCTATCGCGCCATCAACCTGATCGGCGCATCCATGCAGCTCGCGTGCGAGGAGCGCGGCCTCTCGGGGGTCATTTCGAACGCGTCCTACGACGCATACTGGGAAGGCTCCTCGAATCAGGTCGGGTGGTGGCACAACCAGATCGGTCTCCTGAGCGAAGCGGCGAGCGTGAACGTCGCGAGCCCGATCTTCATCGAGCCAGGGGAGCTCCGCGGGGACGAGGTGGGCTTCGCGAGATACGAGATGATGCTCAACTTCCCCAATCCGTGGCCGGGCGGCTGGTGGAGGCTGCGCGACATCGTCGATTACGACTTTGCGGCTGCGGAGTCCTTCATCGAGACGTGCGCGGATAACCGGGAACATTTCCTCGAGAATTATTACCATATGGGGCTCAAGGCGATAGAGCGCGGAAAGGCAGAGAAGCCGTTCGCCTACGTTATCCCCGCGCCGCAGCGCGACCCCGTGACCGCTGCGCGCCTCGCAGAGGCGCTCATGCTCGGCGGCGTCGAGGTGCACCGCGCGGCGAAGGACTTCATGATCGGCGACCGGCTCTACCGAGCAGGGTCGTTCGTCGTGAGGCTCGATCAGCCATACGGACGCTACGCGAAGGATCTCCTCGAGGTGCAGGAATACCCGGACACCCGCGCGAGCGAAAAGCAGCCACTGGAGAAACCGTACGACGTCACCGGCTGGACGATGCCGCTCCAGATGGGTGTCGGCTGCGACGAGATCAATGAGCATTTCGAGGCGCCGCTCGACCTCCTCACCGAATTTCCCTATCCCGCGGCGTCTTTCCGGGACGGTGCCTGGGGTTACGCGCTCCGCCCGGAGATCAACGCTTCCTATCAGGCGGCAAACGAGCTCCTCGCGAAGGGGTTCGCCGTGCGCCGCCTCGACGCGCCGGGGGCGCTCCCGGCGGGAACGTTCATAGTGCCCGCCCAGAAGGGGCTAGCCGCGGCGGCCTCGGAGCTCGCACCGCGGGCGCACGCCGATTTTCTCCCGCTCGATGGAGAGCCTTCGGGCGCCGAGCACGATCTCCGTCCCGTCAAGACCGCTCTCTTCAAGCCATGGATCGCGAGCATGGATGAGGGATGGACGCGCCTGCTCTTTGACTCGTTCAAGGTCCCATACGCCAACGTCTCGAACAAGGACGTGAAGGAGAACAAGATCAAGGGCTATGACATTCTCGTCATACCGAGCATTCAGGCCTCCATCATCAAGGACGGGAAGATCGACGACCCCGAGGAGGCGCGCTGGTTCAGGCCGATGCCTCCCGAGTACCGCGGCGGCATCGACAAGAAGGGCATCGAGAACGTGAAGAAGTTCGTTGAGGGTGGAGGCACGCTCATCTGCTTCGGGATCTCGTGCGAGTTTGCGATCGAGACCTTCGAGCTCCCGGTCCGGAACATTCTCAATAAAGTCTCGAGCGACGATTTCTACTGTCCGGGCTCGATACTGAAGGTTGCGTTCAAGACCGATCAACCCGTTACCTACGGCATGAGCGAAAAGGGATACATCTACTTCGCGAACAGCCTAGCATTCGCGACCTCCGTGCCGTACGGAAAGTTCGACCGCTCTGTGCTCGCGAGCTTCGCCGACAAGGAGCCGCTCGCGAGCGGGCTCCTCATCGGCGGAGAGCGCCTGTACCGGAACGCGGCGCTCGTCGAATACAAGGTGGGCGCAGGGCGGGTCGTGCTCTTT
>JAQTVX010000231.1 GCA_028706585.1 Candidatus Krumholzibacteriia bacterium
GTGAATGCCGTCGCCCTAGCGAAATCGATATCGGCGCGAAGCGTATGGAGGGGAACACGCCCGTCCATGTACCCTTCGACGCGTGACATTTCGGCGCCGCCGAGACGGCCAGAGCATTTGATCTTGATTCCGTGGCCGCCCATCCTCATGGCGGAGCCGATCGCCTTCTTCATCGCGCGGCGGTACGAGACGCGCTGCTCGATCTGGCCGGCGATGTGCTCGGCGACGAGCTGCGCGTTGAGCTCGGGACGCTTGACCTCCCTGATGTCGATCTGGACGTCCTTCGACGTGAGATGGCAAAGCTCCTCGCTCAGGAAATCGACCTCGGCGCCCTTCCGCCCGATCACCATGCCCGGCCGCGCGGTGTGAATGTGGACCCGCACCTTGTCGCCGCGCCGCTCGATCTCGGTCCTCGAAACTCCCGCACGCGCGAGGCGCTTCTTGATGTATTTGCGAATCGTGACGTCCTCTTCCAGCCAGTGCGCGAAATTCTTGGTCGCGAACCACTTGGAATCCCAAGCACGGTTGATCCCGAGTCTCAACCCTATGGGATTTGTTTTCTGACCCAAAAGTTCCTCCTCGTGTTAGCTTTTCGCTTCTTCTTTATGCTCGACGACCACAATTATGTGGCTTGACCGTTTCCGTATCCGGTAGGCGCGTCCCTGGGCCCGCGCTCTGATGCGATACATCGTCCTGCCCTCGTTGACTCGTATCTCCTTGACGTCCATGTTACCGGGCTCGATCGGGTGCTCGCTCATCCCGGCGAGATTGTGCATCGCGGACATCACGGTTTTCTGAATGGGCCTAGCCGCATACCGCTTGGAAAACTTGAGAATCTCGAGGGCCTGCTCGACGGACTTGCCCCGCACCAGATCGGCGATGATCTTCGCTTTCTGGGGTGAGACCCTCACGTGCCGCGCAATGGCGCGTGCTTCCATGTCCATTTACCTCCAACAGCTCATGCTTTTTTGGTGCCGCCCGGATGCCCACGGTAGACCCGCGTCGGGACGAACTCGCCGAGCTTGTGGCCCACCATATTCTCGGTGATGAACACCGGTATGAACTTGTTGCCGTTGTGAATCGCCAGCGTCTGCCCCACGAACTCGGGGGAAACCGTCGATCGCCGCGCCCAAGTCCTGGCGACCTTCTTGTCCCCCGTATCGTTCATCTTCTCGATCCTTCGGAGAAGCTTCTCGTCGATATAGGGGCCCTTCTTCATTGATCTAACCATCGAACCTCCATGCGGCGTCTCTCTCGCTTTTCCGCGAGAGCGCCGCGAGCCGAGCCGAGGGGCGGCTCGGATCAGCCGCTACTTCTTCCTCCGGTGGACGATATATTTGTCCGACTGTTTGTTGCGCTTGCGCGTCTTGTATCCCTTGGTCGGCTTTCCCCACGGGGTCGTCGGATGCCGACCGCCGCTCGACTTTCCCTCGCCGCCGCCCATCGGGTGATCGATGGGGTTCATCGCGACGCCGCGGACTTTCGGCCTGCGCCCGAGCCAGCGGGTGCGCCCCGCCTTGCCAATAGAAACGTTCTCGTGGTCTATGTTGCTCACCTGGCCGATAGTGGCGTAGCACTCCTTGCGGACCTTGCGGAGCTCGCCGCTCGGGAGCCGCAGGAGCACGTGGTCCCCTTCCTTCGCCATAAGCTGCGCGTAGGAACCGGCGCTGCGCGCCATCTGCCCGCCGCGTCCGGCGATGAGCTCGATATTGTGAATGAACAGCCCCGTCGGGATCTTCTCCATCGGCAGAGCGTTCCCCGGATGAATGTCCGCATCCGGTCCCGAGACGATCGAATCGCCGACCTTGATGCCGTGCGGCGCCAGGATGTAACGCTTCTCGCCGTCCGCGTACGTCAGCAGCGAGATGAACGCCGAGCGGTTCGGATCGTACTCGAGCGAAGTGACCTTCGCCGGAATGCCGAGCTTGTTCCGCTTGAAATCGACGATGCGGTACTTCTGCTTGTGGCCGCCGCCGATGTGGCGGCTCGTAACGTGACCGTCGCTGTTGCGGCCGCCCGAGCGCCGAAGCGGCTCCAGCAGCGATTTCTCCGGTGGCTTCTTCGTGAGCACCGAATAATCCATGCTGGTCTTGAACCGCTGCCCCGGCGTTATCTGTTTGAACTTCTTGATAGCCATCGATCGGTTCCTTTTTCCATTACCCCGTGTGTTTACCGTTCAGAGCGTTCCCTGCGCGGCACGGCGCCGCGCGCAACGCCTCATTTCATCAGACCTGATCGAATATGTCGATGTTCTGCCCTTTGGCGAGCCTCACGAACGCCTTCTTCCGATCGGGACGCTTTCCCGTGAATCTGCCGCCCCGCATCTGCGTCGTTTTGGGCTTCCCCTTCTGGAGGGAAGTCGTAACGTCCTCCACGGTGACGTTGAAGAGCTTCTCGATGGCGAGCTTGATCTCCCGCTTGTTCGCCTTCGGGTGAACCTCGAACACGAATTTGTTGTGCGCCTGTTTCAGCTCGTTGCTCCGCTCCGTGATGACCGGCTTCAGTATGACCTTCGTGAGATCCTTCATCCCGCAAACACCCCCTCGAGAGAGGAGAGCCCTTCCCTCGTCATGAGAAGAACGTCCGCGCGGACAACGCCGTACGCGTTCATGTTGCGGCCCACGATGATATCGACGCCCGGGATATTCCGCGTCGAGCGGTACACGCTTTCGTTCCAGGCATCGGTGACCAGGAGCACGCGTTTGCCCTTGAGACCCGCGGCCGCGAGAAAGTTCGCGAACGGCTTCGTCTTGGGCTTTTCGACACCGATACCCTCCACGAGAACGACGCCCTCGTGCATACCCTTGTCGCTCAAGGCCGACACGAGCGCTATGCGCTTCATCTTGCGCGGTATCGCGTAGCGGTAATCGCGCGGATGGGGGCCGAACACGACGCCGCCGTGGCGCCATATCGGGGAGCTCCGCATTCCCGCGCGCGCCCGCCCCGTGCCCTTCTGCCGGTACGGCTTCTTCGTGCTGTAGCTCACGTCGCTGCGCCCCTTCGCCTTCGAAGTGCCGCGGCGCTGGTTCGCCCGAAACTGCCGCACCGAATCGTAGATGACGGCCTTGTTGACCGGGGCTCCGAAGAGCGCCTCGGGCAGCTCCACGGTGCCCTTTACGTTTCCGCTGAAATCATACAGTTTTGCACTCGCCATGGTTCTTCCTCTGTTGTGGCTCCTCACGAGGACGCCGTAACCCGCAGAATCGTGTTCGCCGCTCCCGGTACGGCCCCGCGCACCATGAGCAGGTTGTGTTCCAGGTCGATCTCGACGACCTTGAGGTTGCGGACGGTGAAGCGCTGGTAGCCCATACGGCCGGCCATACGCTTGCCCTTCATCACGCGCGACGGATAGGCCGAGCTTCCTATCGAGCCGGCCACGGCGTGAGACTTGGATCCGTGCGTCTCGTCGCCGCCGTGGAACTTGTGGCGCTTGACGAGCCCGGTGAAACCGCGGCCTTTCGTCTTCCCCGTCACGTCGACCCACTCGACTCCGTTGAAAATGCTGACGTCGATCATCTGCCCGGGCTTGAACTCGTCCGCGTTATCTACCCGGAACTCCTGCAGATGCTTGTACGCGGGAAGGCTCGCCTTCTTGAAATGGCCGACCGTGGCGAGATTCGTCTTCGTCGCGCGCACCGGGCCGAATCCGAGCTGCACGGCGCCGTATTTCTCTTTCTTCGGCGTCTTGACCTGGACCACCGGACAGGGTCCCAGCTCGATGACAGAGACGGGCACTTCGGCTCCGTCCTTGTCGAATATGTTCGTCATGCCTATTTTCCTGCCGATCAACCCTTGCATCTCGCCCTCCCCTTCAAACCTTGATCTCGATGTCGACGCCGGCCGGGAGATCGAGTTTCTGCAGCGCATCGACGGCTTTCGTCGTCACGTTCGTGAGATAGATGAGGCGCTTGTGCACCCTGATCTCAAACTGCTCACGCGACTTCTTGTTGACGTGCGGCGAACGCAAGACCGTGTACACCGTCCGCTTCGTGGGAAGCGGGATGGG
>JAQTVX010000232.1 GCA_028706585.1 Candidatus Krumholzibacteriia bacterium
TCCGGCATCGGCACGAGCAAGGACTGCTCTAGTTTACGAGCCGCAGGCAAGGAGAGACGCGCATGTACACGGGAACGCTGAAGAACGAGCTCAAGGGGACGCTCAAGGAAATCGAGGCGGCGGGGCTCTACAAGACCGAACGGGTCATCGTCACCGAGCAGAGACCCGAGATCAAGGTGCAGTCCGGCCAGACGGTCGTCAACTTCTGCGCCAACAACTATCTCGGTCTCGCCAACAACGCCGAGCTGATCGCCTCCGCGTGCGACGCGATGCATACGCACGGTCTCGGGCTCGCGTCGGTGAGGTTCATTTGCGGGACGCAGGATCTGCACAAGCAGCTCGAGGGAGCGATAGCCGCGTTCTTCGGAACCGAGGATGCGATTCTGTATTCGTCGTGTTTCGACGCCAACGGAGGGCTCTTCGAGGTGCTCCTGGGCGAAGAGGACGCTATCGTCTCCGACGAGCTCAATCACGCCTCGATAATCGACGGCATCAGGTTGTGCAAAGCCAAACGGTACCGTTACAAGAACAACGACATGGCCGATCTGCGAGCGAAGCTGGAAGAAGCCAAGGCAGCCGGCGCGCACCGGATCATGGTCGCCACCGACGGCGTGTTCTCGATGGACGGCATCGTGGCCAGGATCGACCTCATCTGCGATCTCGCCGAGGAGTACGGCGCTCTCGTCATGGTCGATGACTCGCACGCGACCGGATTTTTCGGGCCCACCGGGCGCGGGAGCGTCGATCATTGCGGTGCGCTCGGGCGCGTCGACGTCATAACGTCGACCCTCGGCAAAGCGCTCGGCGGTGCGTCGGGCGGATTCACGACGGGCAGGCGGGAGATCATAGATCTTCTACGCCAGCGCTCGCGTCCGTACCTGTTTTCGAACACGATGGCCCCGGCGTTGGTAGCCGCCTCCATCAAGGTTCTCGAGATCGTGTCGAGAACGGGCGGGCTCAGGGAGCGCCTCGCCGAGAATACGAAGTATTTCAGGGAAAGAATGTCCGCGGCCGGGTTCAAAATCGTGCCGGGCGTGCATCCGATCGTGCCGGTCATGCTGGGGGACGCGAAGCTGGCGCAGACGATGGCGGCCAGGCTCCTCGACGAAGGGATTTACGTGATCGGGTTCTTCTACCCGGTCGTGCCGAAGGGGGCCGCCCGAATTCGCGTACAGGTATCGGCGGCCCACACGAGAGAGCACCTCGACAAGGCCATAGCGGCTTTCACGAAGGTGGGTAGAGAGCTCGGCGTGATCTCGTAAGGCGCCTGCGAGACGCGCGGCCTTTGAGAATCGACTTGGAAAGGAAGTTCGCCGTGCACGGGCACGGCAAGGCTACGACATCGTTGAAAGGGAGGACGGAATGAACGATGACGTGCTCAGGATTCTGACGAGCGCGATTCCATGGCTCGGGGTCGCCGGGATGATCGTCGCGGTGCTCACGTACCTCGATATCATGCGGATGCCGGCGGGGAACGAGCTCATGCGCAAGCTCAACGACAAGATTCACCACGGAGCATTCGTCTTTCTGCGGCGGGAGTATCAGATCATCGCGATATTCATCGTCGTGGTATTCGTCGTGCTCTCGCTGGCGCTGAGCGTCTGGACCGCGGTTGCCTTCCTTTCGGGCGCTCTTTGCTCGATGACAGCGGGCCTTCTCGGGATGCAGGCTTCAACGAGGAGCAACGCGCGGACAACCCAGGGCGCCATAGACGGCGGGATCTCCCGCGCGCTGACCGTCGCGTTCCGCGGCGGTTCCGTGATGGGAATCAGCGTCGCCGCGCTCGGGCTCGTCGGGCTCGGATTCTTCTATATGTTCACGCAGAACCCTCTGATCATAAACGGCTTCGCCATGGGCGCGAGCTCCATCGCGCTCTTTGCGCGAGTTGGCGGAGGCATCTATACGAAGAGCGCCGACGTCGGCTCTGATCTGGTCGGCAAGGTCGAAGCGGGAATTCCCGAGGACGACCCCCGAAACCCGGGCGTCATCGCGGACCTCGTCGGAGACAACGTCGGCGATACGGCCGGTATGGGTGCTGATCTCTATGAGAGCTACGTTGGGAGCGTGGTTGCCACGATGGCGATTGGCGCCGTCATGGCGGAGCCGCTGCGCATGATGTCGCTTCCCCTCGTTCTCATCGGGATCGGTCTTATCGCTTCGCTGCTCGGCATTTTCTCGATCACCTTCCTCAAGAAGCTCAATCCCCAATCGGCACTTCGATATGCGACGTACGTATCGGGGATCATTTTCATCATCGGAGCGTTCTTCATTACGAGGCAGATCGCGGGCACGTTGAATCCGTTCTACGCGGTTCTGGCCGGGATTCTCGCCGGCATCTTGATTGGCGTCGAGAGCGAATACTATACGTCCGGTCCACCGGTGAAAGTGGTCGCCAACGCGAGCGCGACGGGGCCGGCGACGACGATCATCACCGGGCTCTCGGTCGGATTCGAGAGCATCATCCTTCCGATCATAACGTTGTGCGCGGCGATTTTCGTGTCCTATCAGGCGAGCGGCCTCTACGGGATCGCTCTGTCGGCCGTCGGCATGCTCTCGACGATCGGAATCGTCATGTCAACGGATTCGTACGGCCCGATCGCCGATAATGGCGGCGGGATCGCGGAGATGTCGCACGCGGGGCCGGAGGTGCGCAAGATAACCGATCGGCTCGATTCCCTGGGAAATACCACGGCCGCGATCGGCAAGGGCTTTGCGATCGGATCGGCTGCCCTCACGGCGCTCGGTCTCTTCAGCGCCTATCAGCATACTGCCCATCTTGAATCGATCAGCCTTTCATCGGCAACGACGGTGATAGGGCTGTTCCTCGGCGCCTCGGTGCCGTTCGTTATCGCGTCCCTCACGATGAGGGGGGTCGGCAAGGCCGCGAACAAGATGGTCATCGAGATCAGGCGGCAGTTCCGCGAGATCGCCGGGATCATGGAAGGCACCGCGGAGCCCGACACGGGGCGCTGCATAGACATCGTCACGAAGAACGCTTTGAGGGAAATGGTCCTTCCAGGCGTGCTCGCAGTGGCCCTGCCGCTGCTCATCGGTTTCATTCTGGGGCCTGAGGCGTTGGGAGGCTTTCTCGCCGGCGCAACGGCGACGGGAGTCCTGCTGGGCATCTTCATGGCGAACGTCGGCGGCACCTGGGACAACAGCAAGAAGTGGATAGAGGCGGGCAACCTCGGGGGCAAGGGGACGCCGATTCACGCCGCGGCGGTTGTCGGCGATACCGTCGGCGATCCCTTCAAGGATACGAGCGGGCCGAGCATGAATATTCTCATCAAGCTCATGTCGGTCGTTGCGCTCGTATTTGCCCCGCTATTCATACGATAGCGCTTGGCTCGTGAGAGAATGGGAGCCCCTGCTGGAAGATCGAGCTTGCGGGGGCTCTCTCTTTGTATTTTACTTGATGGAAAAAGGACCCGCACGTTCTTCTGAAGGAGGTTGGAGTTGAGACAACTAATGTCTGTAGCGATTATCATGTCGATTCTATTCGCTTTGGGATCGCCTGTCGCGGCGCAGGAGAAGGTTGCCTGCCCGGTATGCGGCTATCTGATCGACAAGGACAAGGCGTTCACGGCGGAATACGAGGGCACGACGTACTACTTCTGCGAGGCGGGCTGCAAGGCCTATTTTCTGATGAACCCATTGGCGTTCGCCGCCGGTATGGACAGGGATCCGGTTTGCGGAATGACCGTAAAGAAAGAAGGCTCGGTTGAGGCGATTCACAATGGGATGCAGCTTCACTTCTGCTCCGACGCATGCAAGGACAAGTACCTCGCGAATCCGGCGGAGTATGAGATGAACTACGACGTAGTGTCGAACGAGGTAAAGCCGCAGAAGGATATGAAATTCTCGAGCACTCTCGACGGTCGTCCATATTTCTTCACGAGCGAGGCAAATAAGCTCGTTTTCGAGAAGAATTCAGACGCATATATCTACGCGGAATGCCCGGTGAGCGGCAA
>JAQTVX010000233.1 GCA_028706585.1 Candidatus Krumholzibacteriia bacterium
GCTCGTCGAGCACCATCATGAGCAGCTTCACGTCCTCGAAGTGCAGCCCCGTACTCGGCTCGTCCAGTATGTAGAGAGTCTTCCCCGTTCCAACCTTCGAGAGCTCGGCGGCGAGCTTCACGCGCTGCGCCTCCCCTCCCGAGAGCGTCGTCGCGGACTGCCCCAGGCGGATGTATCCGAGACCGACGCTCCGGAGCACCTCGAGTTTTCTCGCGACCTGGGGAATGTTCGCGAAGAACCCGCACGCCTCCTCGACCGTCATGTCTAGAACTTCGGCGATGTTCCGATTCTTGAAGGCGATCTCGAGCGTCTCGCGGTTGTATCGCTTGCCCTTGCACTCCTGGCAGTGCACGTAGACGTCGGGAAGAAAGTGCATCTCGACCTTTATCATGCCGTCCCCGCGGCAGTTCTCGCAGCGGCCGCCCCTGACGTTGAAGCTGAAGCGGCCCGGCTTGTAGCCGCGCATGCGCGAATCCGGCAGCCGTGCGAAGAGATCCCGGATCGGCCCGAAAACGCCTGTGTACGTGGCGGGATTCGAGCGCGGCGTGCGTCCGATCGCGGACTGGTCTATATCGATCACCTTGTCGATGTGCTCGACGCCCTCGATTGAATCGTGCTCCCCGGGAAGAAGCGAGCTCTTGTAGAAGTGCCTGCTGAGCGCGCGATAGAGAATGTCGTTCACGAGCGTGCTCTTCCCCGAGCCCGACACGCCCGTCACGACCACGAGCTTCCCGAGCGGGATCTCGGCGTCGATGCCCTTGAGGTTGTTCGCGCGCGCTCCGCGCACGACGAGAGAGGCGCCGGAGCCCCGGCCGGCGCCGTCCTTGAGCTCGAACCAGCGCTCCTCCTTGAGGTATCGCCCCGTCAGGCTCAGCGGAGATTCCATTATCTCATCGGGCGTGCCCTCGACGACGACCTCGCCTCCGCGTTCCCCGGCCCCGGGCCCGAGATCTATCACGTAATCGGAGGAGAGAATCGTCTCCCGGTCGTGCTCGATGACGATGACGGTGTTGCCCGCGTCGCGGAGGTCCCTGAGGGTGCCTATGAGACGCTCGTTATCCCGGTGATGGAGCCCGATCGATGGCTCGTCGAGAATGTAGAGCACGCCGACGAGCTTCGAGCCGATCTGGGTCGCGAGCCGTATACGCTGCGCCTCTCCCCCGGCGAGCGTCCCGGAGGAGCGATCGAGCGTGAGATAGGTGAGGCCGACGTTCGAGAGGAAGCGGAGCCTCGCCATGATCTCCTTCACGAGCGGCTCGCCGATGATCCTATCGTTGCCCGCGAGCTCCAGAGTCGAGAAGAATTCGATCGCGCGCTCGACGGATAGCGCCGAGATTCCCGCGATGGTGTTGCCAGCGACGGTCACGGAGAGGCTCTCGGGGCGAAGCCGGGAGCCGTTGCAGGAGACGCACGGGTGCGAGGTCATGAAGGTTTCGATCCAGCGGCGGATCGCCTCCGATTTCGTCTGGTGATAGCGGCGCCTCAGGTTGGGGATGATCCCCTCCCATGCCGTATAGTATTCGCCCCGCCCACGCTCGAAGTCGTATTTGACGACTATCTCTTCCTCGGTCCCGTCGAGGACTATGTCCTGGACTCGCCGCGGGAGCCGTCCGAACGGGGTGTCGAGGGAGAAATCGAACTTTTCGGCGAGCGCCTCAAGGCGATAGCGGAACCAGTTTCCCTTGAGCGGGCCCACGGGCGCAATGGCGCCCCCGGCGATGCCGAGCGAGTGGTCGCTCACAACGAGCTCCCGCGCGAAATCGACCTGCGTGCCGAGCCCGTGGCACTCGGGGCAGGCGCCGTACGGCGAGTTGAACGAGAACGTCCGCGGGCTTATCTCCCCGAGGCTCCTGCCGCAGTAGGGGCAGGCGTACTCGAGGCTGTACAGCGTCTCTTCGCCGTCCCTAAGCACGAGGATGATCCCTCCGCCGACCTTCGCCGCCGTTTCCACCGAATCGGCGAGACGCCGCTCGACGCCGGACTTGACCCTGAGCCGGTCGACGACCACTTCGATCGTATGCTTCTTCGTCTTCTCGAGCGCAAGAGCCTCGTCGAGCTCGAGCGCGGCGCCGTCGACGCGCACCCTCGCGAATCCCTCGCGCATCAACCTCGATATGAGCGCGCGATGCTCGCCCTTGCGTCCCCTCACCACGGGAGCCAGTATCTCGAGCCTCGTTCCCTCCCGCTCGCCGCGCAGCCGGTCGACGATCTGCGCCACCGTCTGGCGCGCGATGCGCCGCCCGCATCCCGGGCAGTGCGGCTCGCCTATCCTCGCGAAGAGAACGCGGAAGTAATCGTAGATTTCCGTGATCGTGCCGACGGTCGAGCGCGGGTTCCGCGACGACGTCTTCTGGTCGATAGAAATGGCGGGTGAAAGCCCCTCGATGCTGTCGACGTCGGGCTTCTCCATCTGTTCGAGAAACTGACGCGCGTAGCTCGACAGCGACTCCACGTAGCGGCGCTGCCCCTCGGCGTAGATCGTGTCGAAGGCGAGCGATGATTTGCCGGAACCGCTCAGGCCCGTGATCACCACGAGCCTGTTCCGCGGGATCGTGACGGTGACGTTCTTGAGGTTATGCTCCCGCGCACCGCGCACGACCAGGTTCTCGCGAGCCATTCCGCTGCTACTCCTTCTTGGGCGGATTCTCTCCCGCTCCAGTGGCGCCCGAGGCTCCCTTTTCATCGATGCGCTTGAGACCTTCGGAGGCGACGCGTCCCCAGTCCGAGGCGGGCCCGTGCGCCGAGAGCACGCCCTCGTAGATCGAGCGGGCCTGGCCGGGGTCGCCCTTGAGCTCGTAGCAGGAGGCGGCCTCGAGCTTCGACGTGACTCCCCACATGCCGCCCGTCTTGAGGTACGGCACGCGGAGCAGCTCGCGGATCGCCTCGTCGTAGCGGCCCAGCCCCTTGAGGCTCATCCCCGCCCAGTAATGGGCGCGGCCCTGCTGCTCCTCGCTCGCCGTGACGTCCGGGATCCTGCTGTAGACGTCGTACGCCAGCTCGTTCTTCCCCTGCTGGTTGTAGCAGAACCCGAGGTCGAAGAGAACCTCGACGATCCCGTCGCGCTCCGGGTAGGTCTCGGCGAGCTTCTGCCACGTCGAGGCGGCGAGGTCCCATTTCTCGAGCTGCTGGTAAATGCTGCCGAGGTTCTTCCAGGCGGTGAACGCGAGCTCCGGATCATTCGAGGACTCCGCCGCGAGAGCGTAGTACTTCGCGGCGAGGTTCAGATTGCCGGCACCGAAGTCGGCGGAAGCGAGCTTGAAATACGCCTGAGGGAGAATGGGCGAGGCCGGAGCCGAGGCGATGAAGGTCTCCAGCTTATCGCTCGCCTCCTTGTACCCGCCGCGCTTCAGATCGCAGAGCGCGAGATAGAAGAGTGCCTCCACGGCCTCCTGCGAGCCTGGGAATTTCTTCGCGAGCTCGCCGAGCGTCGCGGCAGCCTGATCGCATCGGCCTTCCTCTGCGTCCATCTTCCCCTTTTCGAGAAGAACGCCGCCGAGACCCTTCCACTGAGAGCAGCGCGCGGCGAGCCACTGCGTGTCCCGATCGAAACGGCCCGTATCCTTGAGCCTCATGGACGTCTTGGCCCTGAGCGAGAGGGCACGGCAGCTGTCGACGCCCTGCATCACGAGAGCGGCGTCGAGGTTCCTGGCGGCGCCGGCGTAATCCCCCGAGCCCAGCTCGGCCTCGCCTGCCATCGTGAGGTTCGCGGCAGTCCGCTCGCCGGCGGCGAGCTCCTCGAGAAGCGGCCGCGCCTGGTCGTAGCGTCTATCTTCCAGATATCTCCCCCCGACCATGGCGAGCGTCCGGAGCCGCATCGCGCTCGAAACGCCTTCCTTTGCGAGAAGCCCCTGAAGTATCTCGTCCGCCCCCTTGGCGTCCCCCATCTTGTCCCGCGCGAGCGCCGCGCGGTACAGGGCCTCCCCGGCGAATTGGTCGTCGGGATACGCCGCGGCGAAACCCGCGTAGGCC
>JAQTVX010000234.1 GCA_028706585.1 Candidatus Krumholzibacteriia bacterium
GCGCGAAGCGCCGCAAGCAGCGCCTTGCGCCACGAGGTCACGGGCTGCACGAGAAAGAGCGCATCGACGTCTCTGCGGGATGAGGCGACCCGTTCGGAGAGAGCGGCGCCCCAACGGATGCCTATGAACGCAATGCGCCCGCAACCGCTGGAGCGCAGCAGCTCGCAGGCGTCATTGATATCTCGTTCGAGCCCGGCGACGTCGACGACTTCGCACTCGCCAGGGCTGTTTCCGTAGCCGCGGTAGTCGAAAGAGAGAACCGTGCAGCCGCCTTCGGCGAGATCCCGGGCGAGGTTCGCAGTGACGCGCTCGCACCAGAACTTCTCCTCGAACAGCGAATCGCATATGAGAACGCCCCGCCCGGAGACCGCCCTCGCGAGCGAGCCGGCATCCACCTTCGGCTCGTAGAGCATGCCGTAGAGGGGACCGTTCGTCCCCTCGAAGAAGAAGTTCGTTTCCCGGATCATGAACGCAACCGTCCGTGTTGAGTCAGTTGGGCATTATAATGCAAAGAGAATACCAGAAAAAGAGCTTTCCCGGCGGCGAGCCATGCAATACACTTCCTCCGCGATGGGCGAAAAGATGTTGATTCTGGTCGGCGCGGCGGCCTTCACCGTCCTCGCCACGATCGCGCTTCTCTTTTCGATCAAGGCGGGCATCGTGCTATTCTTCGGAGGGCTGCTCGTCGCGGTCGTATTCATCAAGCCATTCTGGGGGCTCCTCATATATCTCGCGATGATCTACCTGCGCCCGCAGGAGTTCGTTCCCGCGCTCCGGGCCAAGCCGATAATGCTCATTCTCGCCATCATCGTTCTCGTCACGCTCCTCCTCCACAACGCCCTTAGGAAGAAGCGGCTCCTGGCCCTGGATCTGCGCCAGGGCATCTTCATGATCGCGTTCTTCGTCATCATCATCCTCAGCCAGCTCCAGCGATTCTACATCGGAGGGGCGAGGATGGCCTTCGACAGCTTTCTTCCCGTGTTCATACTCTTTTTCATGATAATCAACCTCGTGACGAGCTTTGCCGAGATGAAGCGGACCTACCTGCTGTTGCTCGTTATGACGGTGTTTCTCGCGGCGAACGGCATCCTCCAGTATCACCGCGGCTTCGACATCGCCGGGGAGCGCATGTTCGAGGGGAGAATACGCTGGATCGGGATATTCGAAGACCCGAACGACCTGGGGCTGGCGATTCTCGCGTTCACCCCGTTCGCGCTCCTGAAGCTCGCGAGGAAGGGCGGCACCGTGTCCTCCCGGATCGGATACTTGCTCGTCCTCGGCATTCTCCTGTACGCGCTCTACCTCACGAACTCACGCGGCACGTTCATCGGCCTCCTCGTGGTGTTCGCTTACCTTTCTTGCCGCACATGGGGGGCCGTGCGGGGGCTTGCGGCCACCGCGGTTCTCGGCGCCGCCGTCTTCATCGCGGGCCCGAGCCGGCTGGCCGATCTGTCCAGGAGCGAGGCCTCCGCGAGCGGACGCATCGATGCGTGGGCACAGGGCCTCGGCCTCCTCAAATGGCGCCCCATTCTCGGCGTGGGATACGGAAGCTTCACCGAATACCATGCGCTTACCGCCCACAACTCGATCGTTCTATGCATGGCGGAGCTCGGGCTCGTGGGTCTCTACGTGTGGCTCCTTCTGATCGCGACGTCGTTCCAGGAGATGATCGTGCTCGAGAGACGGGCCCAGGAGGGCGAATATGCTTTCTACGCGCGCACGATGCAGCTGTCGATGGTGGGATTCTTCACCGCTGCCTTCTTTCTCTCGCGCACGTACAACGAAGTCCTCTACATCATCCTGGCCCTCTGCACCGTGCTGTCGAGCTTCGGCCGGGAGCAATTCGAATATCGCATCCCATTTCTCTCGAGGAACACGGCCATCTCCGTGGTTTTCATCACGGCGGGGCTCATCGCTCTCATCAAGATACTGGTGATCGTTTGACGAGGAACGTCTCATGCTGACGCCGAAAGACACGCACCTGTGGCTCCCCGCATACCTGACGAGGCCAAGACGCGCTCTCCAACGCCCCGTGAACATTCTCTTCGCGCTGGCCGATCATTTCGAGCCGGAGCAGAGGCCGGGAGACTCCGTCGCGCTCCAGCTGAGCCGCATCGAGCGCTGGATCGCGGGATACGAAACGGTGGCGGCCCGGCGCGCGGATCGCCTCGGGAGGCCTCCGCGGCACACCTACTTCTTTCCGGAAGAGCAGTACAGAGGCGAGCTGATCGCTCCGATGGCCGCGCATTGCGCGAGAGGCTTCGGCGAGGTGGAGATGCACATCCACCACGACGGAGAGACGGAGACGGCCTTCCGCGACAAGATCGCGCGCTTCAAGGAGCGACTCGGGCGGCACGGGCTCCTCTCGCGCGACCGAGTTGACGGGAATATCAAGTACGGTTTCGTCCACGGCAACTGGGCGCTCGACAACTCGCGCGCGGACGGCCGCTGGTGCGGTCTCGACAACGAAATCACTCTGCTCAGGGAAACAGGATGCTACGCCGATTTCACGCTGCCCTCGGCCCCCTCGGGGGGAGGAACCCAAACGCGCACGGTGAACTCCATCTATTTCGCCGACGACGATCCCCTGCGCCCGAAATCGCACGACGGCGGCAGGAAAGTCGTTTTCGGGGGCCGGGGGGGAGGGGATCTCCTCCTCATCCAGGGACCCCTCGCGCTCAACTGGCGCAACAGGTCCCGTGTCGTATTTCCGAGGATCGAGAGCGGCGATATCTCATCCACGAGCCCCGTGACCCGCGAGCGGGTGCGGCTGTGGATCGAGCTCGGGATCGGGGTGGCCGGGAAAGGTGATACCGTCTTCATCAAGGCCCACACGCATGGAATGAAGAGCCGCAACTTCGATTTTCTCTTCGGCGGGGGGCTCGAGTCCTTGTTCGATACTCTTGAGGGCGCTTTCAACGACGGCGAACGGTACCGTCTCCACTACGTAACCGCGCGCGAGATGGCTAACGTCGTCTACGCTTACAACGACGGCGTCGACGGCCCTATCGCCGATCTGCTCGACTACCGCCTGACGCCGCTCATGAGGGAGCCCCGGAACCCGTCCGGTCTCACCGGACTATGAGGATCGTCCGCTTGCCGACGACGCTACCGGCGCCGTTCTTGACCACCATGAAGTATCTTCCGCTCGCCACCGTGCAAGAGTGAGCGTTGACGCCGCTCCATGCGACCTCCGTTTGGCCGCTCCATGAGGTGGACCATATCTTGCGCCCGGCGAGGTCGTAGATGTCGAGGCTACCGTCCATGGGGACTTTGGCCACGGTCAACGAGCCGAGGTCCGGCCGGTACGGCATCGGATAGGCCACGATGGCGCCCGACAAGCTCTGATCGGGCTCGATGGGCGGCGGATCATCGTCATTCTCCCTCGCGGGGAGCGTCGCATCCGGCACGGCCGATCCGGACGACACACGGATGCGGATAGTCGCCTCTCCATCCTGTGAATCCTGATCGTCAGCCGCCGCGAGCACGACGGTCTGGTCGATGTCCCAGTCATCAGCCGTGAATATGAGAGAGCCGCCCGACTGAACGGTGATGTCTCCATCCCCGCTCGATCGGGTAACGAGCACGTGAACGTCCGCCGAGGGCTCGCCCGTAAGCCTCACATGGAACTCGGAGGTGCCGCCCTCCGCCACGACGACCGTGTCCTGATCGAGAACGAAAGCGAGATCATCGTCGTCGCTTTCGGTTATCCTCACGGTCTCGCTGGCCGCTGACGGGCCGGACGAGACGTACACGATGACGCTCGCCGAACCGTTTTCGACGTCCGGATCGGCAGCCGCCGCGAACGTGACAATCTTGTACGTGTCCCAATCGGATGTGGAGAACTCCAGCACGGAGCCGGACTGGATTGATATATCGGTGTCGCCGCTCGACCGTTCGAGGGTCAATTCCACCGCATCGGACGGCTGGGCGCTCAGCTTCCCACCCAGCGTCGCCGTTCCGCCTT
>JAQTVX010000016.1 GCA_028706585.1 Candidatus Krumholzibacteriia bacterium
GAGAAGCATGAGGGAATCCAATGTGGCTTCATAGAACATCGTCACACCCAACCTGGTACAAGAAATAAATCGAGTTCTGACCTGATTTCATTTTGGCATGGAGAAATGCAGTGGAGTTGATCTGCAATTGCTTAGGATCATGGTGATTATGGCTTTCACAAAGTCCTGTAATGCAGAGGCTGAATCTGAGATAATCTCTGCCGCCGTGTTCGGCCGCTGCGGTTGGCGAGTTGGTAGCGCCCGGCGTTTCACTGCTGCGAGAGGACTTTCATTGCCTGAGACTACCTGCCTTCAACAAGGAGTGTGAGATGCTTAAGAGCCTTATGCTGATCATGTTCACCGTCGTTTTGAATACCTTCGGTCAGTTCACGGTCAAGACGGGCATCAACAGAGTCGGCCCCGTCGAGCTGTCCAACTTTCACAGCATCGTGAAGGCCTTTTCATCTTGGATAGTCCTGGGCGGTTTTGCGATCTATTTCGTCAGCTCGCTTATCTGGCTCAATATTCTCTCTAGGGCGGAGTTGAGCTGGGCGTTTCCCATTCTGAGCCTTTCCTATGTTCTCACGGTGCTCCTCTCGCCGGTTTTCTTCCACGAGAGCTTCTCGGCGCAGAGGCTCGCGGGAACGCTCGTGATTTGCCTCGGCGTGTTTCTCGTGGGCAGGACGTATTGAGGTGCCACCGGCGGCCGGCCGTTCGGGCTAAATTTCGTTGAAATATGTGTGTTGAGGTGATATAAAAAGCACTGGCGCCGTTCGCGGCAGGAGTGCGGGAGGTGGTGCGGAAGGACGGAGCCGGCGGCGCATAAATCGGCAACATAACGGGAGAGGGGGAGGTTGACGTGGGAGGACGAAATATGAAAGAGACGAAAGAGATGAAAGAACCGAAGAAGACGGCGAAGCAATCCGAGGTCAGCAAGGACAAGGAGAAGGCCATCGAGCTCGCGATGGGCCAGATCGAGAAACAGTTTGGAAAGGGCTCGATCATGCGCCTCGGGGCGGATGGGATTCTCGTTCCCGTCGAGGCCATACCGACGGGCAGCATGAGCCTGGATGTCGCGCTCGGGATCGGCGGCGTGCCCCGGGGTAGAATCATCGAGATATTCGGCCCGGAGGGTTCCGGCAAAACGACTCTGACGTGCTCCATCATCGCCCAGGCGCAGCGGCTCGGCGGGGTGGCAGCTTTCATCGACGCGGAGCACGCGCTCGACATCGGCTACGCGCGCAAGATCGGCGTCGACGTCGATAACCTTCTCGTCTCTCAGCCCGATACCGGCGAGCAGGCGCTCGATATCGCCGAGGTCTTGATCCGGAGCAGCGCAATCGACATCGTTGTGGTCGACTCGGTCGCTGCGCTCGTTCCCGCCGCGGAGATCGAGGGCGAGATGGGGGAGTCGCACGTCGGCCTTCAGGCGCGTCTCATGTCGCAGGCGCTGCGGAAGCTGGCCGGCGCAGTGTCGAAATCGAAGACCTGCATGATCTTCACGAACCAGATTCGCATGAAGATTGGGGTTCTCTACGGCAATCCAGAGACGACGACCGGTGGGAACGCTCTCAAATTCTACGCTACGGTCCGTCTCGACATCAGACGGATCGGCCAGATCAGCGACGGCGATTCCGTGATCGGAAACCAGACTCGCGTCAAGGTCGTCAAGAACAAGGTGGCGCCGCCGTTCCGTCAGGCGGAGTTCGAGATCCTTTTCGGAGAGGGGATCAGCTTCGAGGGAGATCTGATCGAGCTCGGCGTCGCGTCCGGCATCATCGGCAAGACCGGGAGCTGGTATTCCTTCGGCGAGGAGCGCATCGGCCAGGGCAAGGACAATGCGCGGATGTTTCTCAAGGAGAACAAGGACGTCCGCAAGAAGATAGAGGAGAGCGTTCGCACGCACTACGGACTTCCGATTCCGGCTGCGGGGGCGAAGCCCGAACGTGTCGCTTGATTCCGGAGACGTCGAAAGCATCATCCGCGCGCGCAGGCGCTGGGGCAAGCTCTACACCGTCACGACGTCCGGCGGGGCGAGTTACCTCGTGCTCAGGGATCCGTCGAGCGAGCGGTTCTTGAGCGAGGGCGCCCCCCTCGATCGCGATAGCGCAGAGATGCTCGCCGGGCCGCTGGCACGGACCGCCGGCCTGGCGCTCGCATACCGGTTGCTCGCGATCCGCGACCGGACGGAGCACGAGATATGGAGCGCTCTCGGCAAAGAGGGAATACGGACGCCGGAGGTTGTCGACGCGATCGTCGATGCCCTCCGGCGTCAAGGTTATCTTGACGACCGCCGCCTCGCCTCGCATTTTGTTCAGTATACGGCGAAGCACCGACCGAGCGGGCCGCACCTCATCCGGAGGAAGCTTCGCGTCGCAGGGGTGAGCGAGGAAATCATCGAGGCCGAGATTCGGGAAACGCTGCCGAGCGATCGCGAACGCGAGATCGCGGAAGAGTTGGCCATAAAGAAGCTGCGGGGCATGACGGACCGGGCGAAGGCGGCGCGGCGCATTCACGGTTTCCTCTCTCGCCGTGGCTTCAGCGAGCGCACCGTCAACTCGATCTGCTCGGCGATTCTGAGGGGCGCGCTTTCGGGAGAGCACGATGACGCATGATACTTGGACGGCGCACGAGATACGGCGCGCATTCATCGATTTCTTCGTCGCGCGGGCCCACACCGAGGTGCCGAGCGCTCCGCTCGTTCCCAGGGGCGACCCGACGCTCCTTTTCACCTCGGCGGGCATGGTGCAGTTCAAGGAGCTCTATCTTCATCCGCTGAACCTGCCCTATACGCGAGCCGCGAGCGTGCAGAAGTGCTTGCGGGCTGGCGATCTCGAGAGCGTCGGCAAGACGCTGCGCCACCACACGTTTTTCGAGATGCTCGGCAATTTCAGCTTCGGCGATTACTTCAAACGCGAAGCGATCGAGTGGGCGTGGGAGTTCGTCATACATAGGCTGCACCTCCCCCAGGACAAGCTTTCCGTCAGCGTTTTCGAGGACGACGACGAGGCGTTTGGAATATGGAATGGCGAAATCCGCGTTCCTGCTTCCAGAATCGTGCGGCTCGGACGAAGGGACAACTTCTGGGGGCCGGTCGGAAAGACCGGCATTTGCGGCCCGTGCTCCGAAATCTACTATGACAGCGGTCCCGAACGCGGCTGCGGCAAACCCGGCTGCACAACGGGCTGCGACTGCGACAGATACATCGAGTTCTGGAATCTCGTGTTCCCGCAGTTCTTCCTGGACGAGAACGGAACCTACCGGCCGTTGGAGAAGCCTGGCATCGACACGGGGCTCGGGCTCGAACGGCTCGCCATGATTCTCCAGGGGGTCGAGGACAATTTTCACACGGATCTCTTCCACCCGGTCGTGGAAGCGCTTCTGGACATGTTCCCCGAGGGGATGCGGATTTCGCACGAGGACCGGATGGGCATCAACATGGTCGCCGACCACGCGCGGGCGCTTACGTTCACCGTGGCCGAGGGGATCTATCCGTCGAACGAGGGGCGCGGCTATCTTGTCCGGCGCCTCCTCCGCAGGGCGCTCACGAAATTCTACTCGTATGGAATCGCGGAGCCGTTCCTCTACCGGCTCGTCGACGTCGTCGTGAACACGATGAAGATCGACTATCCGGAGCTGGAGGAGCGGAGGGACGACGTCGCGGCGATCGTGCGCGGCGAGGAAGAGAGCTTCTTCAGGACGCTCGAGGACGGCAAAGCGCGCTTCGTCTCGATCGTCAGGGAGGCCGGGGAAGCGAACGCGGCGGTGATCGACGGTGAAAGGGCATTTCTCCTGCACGACACGTACGGTTTCCCGCTCGAGCTCACGAAGACGCTTGCCGCTGCCGAGGGCCTCACGGTGGACGAAGACGGTTTTGAAGCGGCGATGGAGGAGCAGCGGCGGCGCGCGCATGAGGGAAGCTCGTTCGCCGGCGAGGGGCAAGAGATGATCTCGATGAACGTGCTCGCCGAGGGCGAGAGCTCAAGGTTCGTTGGCTACGAGCGCCTGGGCGGCGAGGCGATCGTGAGGAGCTGGCGTCTCATCGAGCGATCCTCGCTGGGCGACGTCGAATGGAGCGACCCCGAGGGATACGCGCTCGAGCTTATACTCGATGAGACGCCGTTCTATGCGACCTCGGGCGGGCAGGTGGCGGATGGCGGGTGGATCGAAATCGCGGGCAGGCGACTCAGAATAATGGATGTTTTCAAACGCGGCGGCGAGATAGTGCACCTGGTCGAGTCCCCGTGGCGCGAGGAAGATGTGAGACACAAGCTCACGAACAACCAGGGAGTTCGTCTGCAGGTGGAAGACGAACGGAGGCTTGCGGTAGCGCGCAATCACACGGCGACGCACCTTCTCCACGCGGCGCTCAGGGAGATAGTCGGCCGGCACGTCGCGCAGGCGGGCTCTCTCGTCGGCGGCGAGCGTCTCAGGTTCGATTTCAATCACTATCAGGGCGTGGAGCACGATGCCCTGCGGCGGATCGAGGACCGTGTGAACGGCTGGATCCGGGATTGCCTGGAGGTCCGCACCGAGTCCATGAACTACCAGGACGCCGTCGACGCGGGTGTCATCGCCCTGTTCGGCGAGAAATACGGCAAGGAAGTGCGCGTCGTGAGAATCGGCGACGTATCGGCGGAGCTGTGCGGCGGAACGCACCTGTCCAACACCGGGCAGATCGGGTTGTTCCTCATAGCCTCGGAGGGCGGGGTGGCGGCCGGAGTGAGGAGAATAGAGGCCCTAACGGGCACGGGAGCGATCGCGAACGTGCGCGAGCTCGCCGATCGGAACGAGGAGCTCGCGGCGATCCTCAAGGTGTCGCGCGGCGAGACGAATGCGCGCGCACGAGCGCTCGTGGCTGAGCTGGACGAGCTCCGAAGGGAGCTCAAGCGGGCGGAGAGCGGAGAGGCCGCGCAGGAGCTCGACCGCATCATAAGCTCGGCCGTTCCGGTCGACGGGATCCTCGTCGCATACGGCAGGCTCACCGTGAAGGATATCGGCGCTCTCAGGAACCAGGCTGACGTGTTCCGCGGGAAGGTCAAGACGGGGATCGCCGTGCTCTCGGCCGAGCTCAACGAGAAGCTCCAGTTCGTGATCGCAGTGAGCGACGATCTCGTAGAGACGCGTGGAATCGGCGCGGATGCGCTGGTTCGAGAGCTGGGGCCCGTGGTGGGCGGCGGAGGCGGCGGCAAGAAGCATCTTGCCCAGCTCGGCACGAGGGATCTCGGCGGCGAGCGGAAGGTGTTCGAAGTGCTTCCCGGTATTGTGAAAAAGATCATTTCGCGTTAGGATGTCCGGAGCAAGTAACCGTCGGAGTGAGGAAATGAAATCAATTGCAGAGCGCGTTCTGATCGTCTTTTTCGTCGTATTGCTTGCGGCGCAGTGCGTTCCCGCTGCGGCGGCCGGGTCGCGGGATCCGTTGAAACAACGCAAAATCCTCGGTAATTCCGAGCAGGCGGCGGAGGAGTCGGAGACGGTCGCGGCGCCTACGCAGGCGACGTCAGGGGTTCCGGGCTCCCAGCTTCCGATACTCGAACGGGCGATCGACCCCGACGCTTATGTCCTCGGTCCATACGATGAGATCGGCGTCACCATCATGGGAACGGAACCGAGAACGTTCCAGCTCAATGTGCTCCCCGAAGGGGACGTCCTTGTTCCAGACGTCGGTCCGGTCCATGCCGATGGGCTCACGCTCACCGAGTTCAGGCGGGCCCTCTCGGACAAGGTGAACATGTATTTCCGCAACGTCGAGATCTACTGTTACCTGGAGGCGCCCGCCCTGTTCAGGGTATTCGTCACCGGAGCGGTGGAGAAGCCCGGCGTCGTAGCGGTCTCTGGCGTCGAGCGCGTCACGGACGCGATCGAGAAAGCGGGGGGTGTTAGGGGCGGCGGTTCGACTCGTCGCATCACGCTCGAACGCGGCGGCGAGCTCATCCGGATCGATATTCTCCGTTTCCTCCTGCAGGGCGATTTGAAGAATAATCCGTTCCTTCGGAGCGGCGATCGGGTTCAGGTGCCGCCTGCCGGTGCGCGCGCGGTCATCACAGGCCAGGTCAAAAGGGCCGGCACTTACGAGATCGTTGAGGGCGAAAGCATCTCCGATCTTATCGAGCTCGCCGGCGGATTCACGATCGACGCGCTCGATGACAGCGTTCTCCTGACGAGGGTGGAGGGCGGACGCGTTTCGGTATCGAGCATCGCAAAGACTCAATTTGACATGCCGCTCAGGGATCAGGACGAGATCGGCATTTTCGACCGCCTTAAATGGCGCCGTTACGTGCAAGTCGAGGGGGCGACGCTGCGCACTGGCAGGTTCCTGCTCGCCCCGGGCGAGGGGATCGCCGATCTCATAGTGCGCGCAGGTGGGCTCGAGAGCTCGGCGGATCGCTCGGCGGCGTACGTTCAGAAGCGCGACGGCAAGACGGTGAAGGTCGATCTGAAGGATTACCTTTCCCCGGAGCCGACCACGGACGTCGCGCTCGAGGACGGCGATGTGCTGACGATTCCCAGTATGCGAAGAACGGTGACTGTTGGAGGCGAGGTGAACGAGCCGGGCGAGTTCCCGTACAACGGCAGCATGACCATCGTCCAGTACATCGGTCTCGCAGGCGGCCCTTCGGAGAACGGGAGCGTCAACCGCGTGGTCATCTATTCGAGCGATGGGCGGACGCGCGGGGTGGACCGGAACGATCATCCGAGCATGGGCGATGTCATCATAGTCAAGAAATCTTCGTACAAGATCTTCGGCGACTTTTTCAGCGGTGTGATACGGATCGGGACGATAGTCGTTTCGATCCTCATTCTGAACAAATGAGATCGGTCGGGGCATGAACGAAAAATATATGGGCCAGGTCCGCTCCGAGCTCGATGCCCTGCGGCATCTGCTGGAGGTTTTTCCCGACTCGGAGACTTCCAAGATCGTGCGGATGGCGGAAACGATCGCGGGGGCAGTCATGAAGGACAACGTGGTCTTCACGTGCGGAAACGGCGGTTCCGCCGCCGATGCCCAGCATATCGCCGGCGAGCTCGTGGGGAGATTCCGCCACAAGGTCCGCGGGTACCATGCCTCGGCGCTTACGACGAACAGCTCAATCGTCACCGCGCTGGCCAATGACTTTTCCTATGAGGAGGTCTTCTCCCGGCAGATCGAGAGCATGGGGCGCGAGGGGGACGTGCTGCTGGCGCTTTCGACGAGCGGGGGATCAGAGAACGTCATACGCGCGGTTTCGACGGCCAAGGCGCTCGGGATTCACGCGTTCGCGTTCTCGGGGAAGGGCGGTGGGCGTCTCGCCGAGGCGGCCGACATCGCCATCGTCGTTCCTCATGACGATTTCGCGCGCATCCAGGAAATCCACATGACGCTCGGCCATATACTCTGCGGTCTCGTCGAGGAGATTGTCATGCCTCCACGCCGTGGGTGCGCGGAATGCGAGAGCGATGGGAAATGATCTCAGCCTCCTGATACTCGCAAAATACGGCCGCTCCGGTCCGAGCAGCCGCTACAGGATTCTCCAGTACATTCCGTATCTCGAATCGCACGGGTTCAGCTGCACCGTTCAGAGCCTTCATTCGAAGGACTATCTCGAAACGGTTTTCTCGGGGCGCGGGAAATCGGGTCTCTATTACGCGGGCAGGCTGCTCGCGCGCGCCCAGGCGTCGGCGCGCGCCACGCACTATTCGGCCGTCTTCGTTCAGAAAGAGCTCGCCCCCTATCTTCCCCCTTGCCTCGAGCTCATGCTATCGATGATGCGATCGAAGGTCGTCTACGATATCGACGACGCAATCTTCCTCCAGTACGGCGAATCGAGGAATTTCCTCGTGAGGCTCCTGCTCGGAAGGAAGATCGAGACGGCCATTCGGCGCAGCACCGTCGTTCTGGCGGGTAACTCCTTTCTGAAGGAATACGCGGCGCGATACAACCGGCGGACCGTTTACTTTCCGACGGTCGTCGATACGTCGAAGTACGCCGCTGCGCGCGCGGCGCGGGAGGGAGGAATACCGCCGGTCGGGCGCGCGCGTTCGGATGGGCTCGCCTCTGGAAAAAACGGGGAAATCCCCGTTGTGGGCTGGATCGGCTCGCCGGAGACCGTCCGATTCCTCGAAGAGAAGGCGGACGTGCTTCGAGCCGTCTCGCGCATCTCTCCCTTCGAGCTGCGAGTCATCGGAGCGCCGTCGTCCGCGATCAGCGGTCTCGAGGCGAAATGCGTTCCGTGGAGCGAGGAATCGGAGGCTCTGGAGCTCGCGAGATGCGACGTCGGTATCATGCCCCTTCCTTCGAGCGACTGGATAAAGGGAAAATGCGGCCTCAAGCTGCTCCAGTACATGGCCAGCGGACTGCCGGTCGTCTCGTCGAGCGGCGGCGGTGCGGACTCGATCGTGGAGCATGGAGTGAACGGATTTATCGCCGTCTCCGACGATGAATGGCGTCTGCACCTCGTCTCCCTCCTCGAGAATCCCGAGCTTCGGAATCTCATGGGGCGCCAGGGGCTCGCTCGCGTCGAGGAGCGTTTCAGCCTCGCCGTGTGGGCGCCTCGGATGGCGGAGATTCTCACCAAGTGCATACGGGGAGAGCCGGTGGAGGAAATGGAATGGTGAAGATACTCGAGCTCTGCGCGGTCGATTTCACCGCGTACCATCTTCTCAGGCCGCTGGGCCTGGGGTTGCGCGGCGCCGGGTACGACGTGACTTTCTGCTGCTCTCCGGGAGAAGGTCTCGATCTGCTCCGCGCCGAGGGCTTCGGCGCCGAGGCGATTCCCATATCGAGGAACTACAACGTCGCGCATCATGCGCGTTCATTCGAGGCGCTTCTATCGTTCATGAGAAGAGAGAGATTCTCGATCGTCCACGCGCACACGCCCGTGGCCGGGCTCATCGGGCGTGGAGCGGCGAAGCTCGCCGGCGTGCCGGGGATCGTCTACACGGCGCACGGATTCTATTTTCATGACGGAATGCCGAGCGCGGTTCACGCGTTCTTCGCTGGTCTCGAACGATGCGCCGCGGCCTTCACCGACGTTATCTTCGTGCAGAGCGAGGAAGATTGGGAGGAGGCGGTCAGGCTCAGGATTGCCCCACGGGTGAAGCTCGTTCACATCGGAAACGGCGTCGATCCGGAGAAATTCGGGAAGCGTCTTCATTCCCTGGAGGCCGCGAGGTTCAGGGAGGAGAATGGCCTCGGCAGCGGCCCGGTCGTCGGATTCGTCGGCAGGGCGGTGCGCGAGAAAGGAGCGATCGAGTTCGTTCGGGCCGCGGCGATAGTGAAGCGCTCATCGCCGGGCGCGAAGTTCGTCATGGTCGGAGAACCCCTCGTGAGCGACCGCGACAGTTGCTGGGACGAGATACTGCGCCTGCGCGGCGAGCTAGGGCTCGACGGGGATCTCATACTCACCGGTTATCGAAAGGACGTGCCGGCGATTCTCGCCGCATTCGACGTCTTCGCGCTGCCCAGCTATCGCGAGGGGATGCCGCGCGCCCTCCTCGAGGCGATGGCGACGGGACTGCCGGTCGTCGCGACGGCCATACGCGGCTGCAGGGAAGAGGTCGCAAACGGCTCCACGGGGATCCTGGTTCCCTCGGGCGATCACGAGGCTCTCGCCGCTGCGATCGGGAAGTTCGCTCTCTCCAGCGAGCTCCGCGCCTCGATGGGGGAAGCGGGACGCGAGCGCGTGCTCGCGAGGTTCGACGAGCGCAAGATCGTCGCGCTGCAGATCGCGCTGCTCGAACGCCTCGCGGAGGCGAAACTGCGAAAGGCCCGGCCGTAGCACCTCATGGTAGAATTCCAGAAATAGCTTGTTGCACCGGCTCCCGTTGGTTATCATCCTTCAATCAAGGCGACAAGATCCGCGTTGCATCCGGGGCGTATCGCTATGGCTGAACTTCTATTCTTCCTCGAAGCTCTTTGCATCTCGTACATCTTGACAGGCGTAATTCTCCGTTTTTCCCTCAAGCGCCGACTGCTCGATATTCCGAACGACCGGAGCTCGCATTCGATCCCCAAGCCGCGCTTGGGCGGCATCGCGATAACGGTCTCCTTCTACGTCACGTGCGCGACGCTTCTCCTCGCAGGTTTCAGGCCGTTTGCGAACGCGTCGATCCTCGCGGGGGCCCTGGGGGGGGGAGCGATCATTGCGTTGGCAGGGCTTATCGACGATCTGCGCGGGCTCGACGCGCGGATCAAGCTGGCCGTGCAGCTCGGTGCGGCGGGCGTGGCGGTCGCTTCCGGGGTTGTGCTCAGGGAATTCGGAATTCCGTTCATCGGATCCATCGATCTCGGTCCACTTGCCGTGCCGGCTACGATCCTTTGGATCGTTGCGATCGTCAATTTCTACAACTTCATCGACGGCATCGACGGACTTGCGGCCGGTCTCGGGCTGATTGCATCCGCGTTTCTCTATTTCATTTCTGGAATGACGCAGGCCGTCTCGCTTCAGGGCCTCTACGCCGCGCTTGCCGGCATATCGTTCGGTTTCCTGCGCTTCAATTTCCCCCCGGCCCGCATATTCATGGGCGACATGGGAAGCACCTTCATCGGATACACGTTCGCGATTCTGTCCGTCATCGCGCAGGGCTCGGGCGTTAGCGCCTTCATAACGATCCTGCTCCTCGCCGGCGCCATCGGCGACGCGGCGCTGACGCTTGTGCGCCGCGCGCTCAAGAAGGAGAAGCTCTTCTCGCCGCATCGGACGCACTACTACCAGCGCCTAACGAGCCTCGGGCTTTCCCACAAGCAGGTGACGCTTCTCGAGTATCTGATTGCCGCCCTTCTCGGGGTGAGCGCCATCCTGGCCTTCCACCGGGCGTGGACCTTCGTGACGTTCCTCTCGGTGATCTGGATCGGATTCTTCTTGTGGGCGCTTGCGAAGATACGAAGCCTGGAGAAAGGGGAGCACATCATCTGGGGCGGGCGTACGATCGGCGTCGCATTCGGCGATCTCGCCTTTATCGCGGCCAGTTACATCTTGAGCTACTACCTGAGGCTCAACTTCAAGTTCCCGCAGGCGGAGACCGCTTCGATGCTCATCAGCCTGCCGATCGTTCTCATGATCCGGACAGCCGTGTTCTATTACTACGGGCTGTACCGTGGCGTGTGGCGCTACACGACCTTCGACGACGTCATCCGCATAGGCAAGGCGGTTTCCGTCGGTTCGGCGATCATGGTTGTCACGTTTGCGCTGCTTTTCAGGTTCAGGGCGTTTCCGCGCTCGGTCTTCATCGTGGACTGGTTCATCCTCAACGTCTTCATGGCCGGCTCGCGCATTGCAACGCGGTGGTTCCACGAGCTACCCTCGCGGGAAGAAATCGCGGGTGATCGCGTGATCATCGCCGGCTGGGGGCCTCTGGCGGAGCTCGCGCTCAGGCAGGTCGTCAAATCCGGTATGATGCGCCCGATAGGCTACCTCGACGACCGAACCGAGATGACCGGGCGCGTTGTGCACGGAATCAAGGTTCTCGGGCCGATTTCGAGGGCCGAGGAGATCGCGAAGGCGCTTCGGGCGGACGAGATACTGGTGCTGCCGTCGTTCATCGATCGTATTCCCATGGACGCGCGCGACCGGCTCGCGGACGCGCACATCCGCGTGCGGGAGGTGTCCGATCCTTCCGAGTTCGCCGCGGCTCCCGCAGCGCCGCCGCTGCGGCCGCCGTGCGACGGGCGAAACGTTCTCGTGGCGGGGAACGGATCTCTCGTCGAAGCCGCGCAATCGGTCTTTTGCCTCGCATCGGATCTCGCTCTCGTGTCTAACGAGAATCGCCCGCTCGGAGGCAAGTTCGCTGGCGGAACCTCTTCGCGGAGCTGCGTACGCCGTTACCTTGGCGTGTTGAACGAGAGGCCGGCGCTGCGCAGGATCATCGAGAGCCACGATCCAGAGCTAGTCTTCGCCGATTTCTCGATCCGCGACGCGAATCTCGAAAACGCTCGCGAGGCGTACATGCGGACGATCATGTTGCCTCTCGAGAAGGTCGCCTCGGAGGTTGCGCGCATACCGTCCGCGCGGTTGATTGTTTTGGAGCGGAGGATGCGCTCCGATTCCGACGAATGCGCCAGGGCGGCGGAGTTCGTTCTCCTCGACGTTTTTCGCGGGGATCCCTCGAGATGCACGATCGTGAGGATGGCAAGGGAGCCCGCCACGAGCGAATGGTGCGAGCTCATAGCCGACGCCGTGGAGCGCGGTGGTGGCGTTTTCAGCGCCGTCGCGGGCGACAGGGCCGAAGAGAAGCGCGCGCTTGTGGCCTTGAAGGTCAATGGCTCCGCTCCGGACGGCGGAGATCTCCGACTCAGGCTCGCGAGGAGCGTCGACGATGGTGACTCGGGGGCCATGGCGGAGATCCTCGATGAGATGGCGCGCCTGTCGCCGGTGATGGAACATGCATCCTGACACCTCATCTGCGTCCGTCGGCACGATTCCTCCGGCGCTGCAATTTGCCCTGGGCGCCTTCGTCTTCGCCTCGACCTTCTCGATCGCCGCATCGCAGACGGCGCTCGGAGCGACTCTCCTCATCTACATCTTCTATGTTCTTCGAAAGCGCTTGCCACTGCCGCGCCGCACGGCGCTCGATGTTCCCTTCGCCGTATTCGCTGCCGCGTCCTTCGCGGCGGCGCTGTTTTCCGGCAAGCGCCTCGAAAGTCTCGCCAATCTCAAGAACCTCATCCTTATTGTCGCGGCGTACCTCGTCGCGTATCTCGCGACGGCCTCGACGATAAGGAAACGGCTCTTTATTATTCTGCTGTTCTCGGGCGTGGGGAGCGCCGTTTACGGCATCGCGATCCATCTTCTCGGCCTGGGAAAGGGTAGTCTGGGCAGAAGCTCGGGATCGTTCTCCACCGCGATGACCTACGGCGGGATCCTCCTCATCCTGTCTTCGATCTATCTCGCCGTGGCCCTGGGCCCGCTCGTCGGGCGCAGGCTGAGGATCGCCGCCGGACTCTCGGCGCTGGTGACGTTCATCGCGCTGTTTTTCAGCCTCACGCGAAGCTCCTGGGTCGGCGCGCTGGTTTCGGCCGTCGTTATTCTCTCCCTTCTTCGAAGAAAGCTGCTCGTGCCGTTCGCGGCGGCGCTCGTGATATTCGTCGCTCTGCTGCCGGCGGCGTACCGCGCGCGTGTGGAGAGCATCTGGAATCCCAAGTTCAGGACGAACGTCCAGAGACTCGAGCTCCTGCGCGGAGGCATCAGCATATTCAGGGAGCATCCTGTCATTGGCGTCGGCACGATGGATCTCGCGGATATCTACGCAGAGCACATGCCGCCTGGCGCGGTTCACATTCACGGCCACATGCACAACGATTTTCTGCAAATCGCGGTTCAGATGGGCGTAGTCGGGCTCGCCGCCTTCACGCTTCTAATCGTTTCGTTCTTTCTGCTGATGGTCCGCAACCTGAGGCTGGATCTACCGCCACCCGAGAGGGCGTGGGTCGCCGGCTCCATCGGGGCGCTCGCCGGTTTCATCGTCAATGGTCTCTTCGAATGGAACTTCGGCGACGCCGAAGTGGTTACTCTCATGTACGTCGTCATAGGGGAAAACATCGCCATCTGGCTTGAACGTTTGCGCGTTCAATGCTAGAATGGCATTGTATGAGTATGAATAAGCTCTGGTACGTCCTTGTCTCGATGAGGCCCCGGCAGTGGACGAAGAATCTCGTTCTCTTCGCCGGGATAGTCTTTTCCAGAAACCTATTCGACCGTTCGCTCCTCGAACTGAGCTTCTGCGGATTCGTCGTGTTCTGCTTTCTTTCGGGGGCGATCTACATACTGAACGACGTCTGCGATCGCGAGAGGGACGGGGAGCATCCGGCGAAGCGGAAGCGGCCCATTCCGGCGGGGCTCCTGCGCGCGTCTGAAGCACTGCCTTTCTCCATCGCCATCATAGCGGCGTCCCTCGCCGTCTCGTGGTTTCTCGGCAGAGAGTTTTTCACGGCCGTCGTTCTTTTCACGGCGATCAACGTTGCATATTCGCTGGTGCTGCGAAACGTGGTCATCCTCGATGTGTTCTCGATATCGTTCAATTTCCTCATTAGAGCGGTGGCCGGCGTCGGAGTCCTGAGGCCGAGGATTCCCGATATCGAGATCAGCCCGTGGCTCCTGGTCTGCACGCTGTTCCTTTCGCTCTTCCTCGGTTTCTGCAAGCGGCGCAACGAGATCGTATTCCTGGGCGAAGGCCAGACTCACCGCGACTCGCTTAAGGATTATTCCGTGCACCTGCTCGATCAGCTGGTCGGCCTCTCGGCGGCGACGGCGGTAATCTCATATTCGATCTATACGATCTGGCCCAGCACCGTAAGCAAGTTCGGCACCGACAATCTCGTTTACACGATCCCGTTCGTCGTGTTCGGCATCATGCGGTACTTGTACATCGTCTACAGCAGAAACGAGGGGGGAGATCCGTCGGGGGTCCTCCTCACGGAGAAGTCGATCCTGATAACGGTATTTCTCTGGTTCATGGCGACTATTCTAATCTTGTGGCGATTCTGAGAGAAGAGGGTCTCGAGTCATGGCATCAAAGGTCGCAGTCGTAAGAACGACCCCGGCGAAAGTGCTCGACGATATCGCCAGGGCGATGGATCTCGCCGAAGCGCCTCGACACCTCACTGCCCAGCGCGAGCTTATCCTCAAGCTCAATCTCTCCTGGACGAAGTATTTTCCCTCGTGCTCGAGCCAGCCGTGGCAGCTCGAAGGCGTCGTAAAGTACTTGTTAGCTAAGGGTTACCGCAAGGATCAGGTTCTCCCCGTGGAGAACAAGACCGTCGTGACGAATCCTCGCAAAGGGGCCGTCAACAACCTTTGGCTCCCCGTGCTCGAGAGATACGGCCTCCCTTTCATTCCGCTCCCCGAGGTCGAGTGGACCGTGCACCAGTTTCACGAGCCGCTTCTGAGGCTCAACGAGATATTTCCATGTGGCATCGAGATACCGGCGATGTTCGAGGGCAGGGACATTCTCCACCTTCCTACGGTGAAGACACACGGGCACTCGATTACAACGGGCGCCATCAAGAACTCTTTCGGCGGGCTTCTCAAGGAAGTGCGCCATTACGCCCACAAGCACATACATGAGGTTCTCGTCGATCTTCTTATCATGCAGCGCGAGCTCCATCCCAACGTGTTCGCCGTCATGGATGGCACCGTTTGCGGCAACGGCGCGGGCCCGCGCACCATGGAACCGGTCGCCGGCAACATCGTGCTGGCGAGCGCGGATTCTGTCGCGATCGATGCCGTCGCGGCGTCCATTATGGGATTCGATCCGATGTCGATACCGTACCTGCGGATGGCGACCGAGCGCGGTCTGGGAGAGGCGCGAATCGAGAGGATCGAGGTTGCCGGAGAGGATATCGGCCGGCTCAATCTCCATTTCGAATCAAAGCGCAGCTTCGTCATCTGGGGGGACCAGATGCTTCGGATAGGGCCGCTCCGGTTCCTCGAGAGGATCGCGCTCCATTCGCCGCTCGTGTTCTGGGCGCCGATGGCATCGAATCTCTACCACGATGCGTTTTGGTATCCGACGATCGGACGGCGGAGGATCGCGGAGTTCATGGGAACCGATTGGGGCAGGCTCTGGCAGAGCTACCGGGCGCGCTCCTGAATGGTCATTCGGGGACAAGCTCAAACCGGTTCGGTCGTTTGATGAAGGCTCTCGCGTCAGCCAAGATCAATCTCCACCTCGACGTGATTCGCCGCCGGGAAGACGGATATCACGAAATTGAGACTTTTTACCAACCCATATCTCTCTGGGACGAGCTCACCATTGAGAGGGTGCCGTCGGGGATCACCGTGGAAGGTGACGACGCGACCATCCCCTGGAACGAGGAAAACCTCTGCTACAGGGCGGCGAAGCTGATTCTCGATAAAACGGGACGCCGCGAAGGCGTGAGGATCAGGGTTGCGAAGGGGATCCCTTCGGGAGCCGGGCTTGGCGGCGGGAGCTCGGATGCGGCCGCCACGCTGCTCGGCATCAACAAGCTCTTCGAGTGCGGAGTCTCGGAGGGCGAACTGAGGGAGCTGGCCGCGCTGATCGGGAGCGACGTGCCGTTTTTCGTGCTCGGAAAACCCGCAATTGGCCGAGGGAGAGGGGAAGTTCTGGAAGAGACACGAGGGCTTCCAGGTGGATGGGTCGTGGTCGTCAAACCAGATGTAACTATTTCCACTAGATGGGCTTATGAAAACCTCAATTTAATATTGACAAAGGGTTTGGGCGGGGCTAAACTTACAACACTGGTTGAGGCATTGCAGGGATTTCCTAACACCAGGCTCGAAGCGTACAACAGCTTCGAGGCCGCGGTAGTGGACCATTTTCCGAGCGTTTACGGCATTCTCTCGGTGCTGAGATCTGGAAAGGCGCTCCTGAGTTCTTTGAGCGGGAGCGGATCTGCCTGCTTCGCGATCTTTGCCAAAGAGAGCGAGGCGAGGGAGATGGGCGGTCGGTTGGGAGAGAAGGGTCTCTTCGTGCGGGTTGCTCAACCTGTCGAAACAACCGTAAGATTTGTCTAGGTAGGAAGGCAGTGACAATCTAGGGGGAGCACATGGAGATCACCGAGATCAGGATATCATTGAGAAGCGACAACAAGCTGAAGGCCTTTGCGAGCATCACGCTCGACAACAGGTTTGTGATCCGTGGCCTCAAGATTATTGAAGGCGCGAAGGGCGTTTTTGTGGCTATGCCAAGCCGCA
>JAQTVX010000235.1 GCA_028706585.1 Candidatus Krumholzibacteriia bacterium
TTCCGATCTCTCGATCACCTCTCTGAAGAGTTCAAGATCCACACAGTCGCACCAATTATGCCAAGGCTGCTTCAGAAAGCGCGCAATCATTAACTGGTTACTATAATTACTATTACATAACGGCAAGACCGAAAGGGACAGACAGAGCATGCATGCTGCTGGGGCTCTCATGCCAAATTGGCATGATGCTTATTCCGGTGGCAGCACATCCTATTGTTCGCTGATATCAGAGTAGTCGAAAATATTGGGCATATGGTAGAGCACCTGCACTACCCTTGCCTCATCAAGCGTCGGATGCTCTACGACGGGCATCGTCAGACCGAGCATGAGATGCCCGGGGTCCCGGCTGTGATAGAGCCCGATGACGTGCCCGAGCTCATGGGTGAAGATCACATCCGCGTACCTCCGGATGGGCACCAAGGAGTTTTTTGTGTAGATCCAGAGTATCTTCCGAGCGGGTGTCCCGTCCGCATTGACCTCCGCCGTTTCGACGTGATGCTTGTACGTCGTCAGCGTCGTATCGTACTGGATCGATGCATCGGCACCTTCCAACGAGCCGACCTCGACGAATAGATCGAGACCCGTCGAATCCTCCCAGTCCCTCATGCCGTTTCTGCACGCCTCCTGGAGATCGATATCCTGATAAGTCATCGGAGGGTTGTAAACCGTGATCGGCCAGTGATTCCATCCCTTGTACACGGTCCCATGATTGACAAGGCCATCCGTTTCGGTGATCTCCTTGAAAAACTTCAGAAATCGGCCTCCGTAGTATACAGAGGGTGCAGCTTCGTTCTCGAGCGTAAACGCCGGAATCATACAAAAGCTCTTATCGATATATTGCGTCACGGCAGCGAGGTCAAACGAGTAGTCGAAAAAGTCTCCCAGCTGCCCGGCCGCGTTCTCGTCCACGGCGTTCATAGAGGTGGTATAGGATGGAACATTCTCCAGAAAATACGTACCATCAGCACCCGTCGTATCCTTTCGCAAGCTCGCCGAAACCATGATCCCCGGAACGGGCTCTCCGGTCGCCGCATTGGTGATTCGCCCGCCGATATCGATTCCCCTCACGAGGACCCTGACGCAGTTGCCGATCGGCGACAGGTTGAAAAAATCATCCGTTGCCCTCATGCCCACGTATACGAAGCTGGCCGACGAGAGGCTCCGAATCGTCATGTGCTCCCGAGACCCGGCGACGGAAGGCACCGGCTACCCGATCTTGCCTTCGGCTTCCAGCCAGTCTTCTTCCGTCAGGATCGGGTAGACAGAAGTCTTGACTATGTAGGATGCGGCCGTTCCATCGTTGCCGTCGTCGCCTGGCGCCGTCCATTCCAGCGCGACCGACCTGTCCACCTCGCCAGGCCTCCCGACGAGATCGAGAATCGCCCCCGGGGGAATTGTATCGGGATAGCCTATCACGCTGATATTCCACATAGCGGTGTCGCCGGCCTGGCCGTCCCATGCAACTCCCTCGAGGAGAAAATCCCCCTGCTGCATGAAACGGTGGACGAGACTGGAAGAGCCCGACTGGAGAAGCGAGCCTTCGAGCAGGTATGAATACTGGAGAGTTGCCGGGTGATCGTCCGTGGCCTTGAATTGGAACTGGAGCGTTTCACCCACGGCGCATGAGACGAGCGACTGCTCGGGAGATGTCCATGTGATCTCCGGCGCTTGATTGTCCTTCTCGAGAACCGTCACACGCCAATCCCGATACGCTGCCGCCGCCCCGTCCCGTGCCCGTCCCCTTATCTCGTACACGCCCGGTGAAATCGCGTAGTACTTGATCGAATTGGTCGCGCCGAGCGTGGAATCCCCCACCATGAATGAGTACTCGAGTTGATCCCCGTCCGGATCCGAAGCCTTTATCGAAAACACGCATGAATCCGGCGCCGTCAGAGAAAAATACATCAGAGCCGGCGAGTATGACTGTATCGTCGGCGGCTGGTTCGGCTCGAGCGGACTGTTCTGGAATATGCACGAGGAAAGGGCGATGATCGCAGTGAGCGTCGCGGACATCAGGATTCTCATCATCTCACCTCCCAGCACCTTCCCTAATATAATAGGAAGATCCCGGCTTCCGCGAAAGGAATATTGGAACTGGGTTCTTCCGGACGAGATGCCGGAGCAACTGGGATGAAGCTGAGCGTCGAAGCCGGTCAAGCCCCCTGTGCCGGTTTCGCGGCGGACGTGAGATACCCGGCAAGAGTCAGGTCGAGGGCGGACGCGAAGCCGTCGGCCGACGACACCCGGATGTCGAACGAACGACCCTCTCCGATCGAGACGAGGAACAGATCCCTGAGAGGCGAGACGGTGACGGAGAATCCGCTCGCCGCCTCGCGCAGCGTGAGGTCGAACGGCGCCGTTTCGATCTCGAATGCGCCCGGGAATCTGGCGACCTCATGGCAGAACCGGACAAAGAGCCGGCGCAGCTCTCTCGGGCCGATCCGCCTCGCAAGCGCCGGTACGCCGGCCGAGTACGCATGGGTCCTATCCGTTCGCCGCATGGCCGGCTCTCCTCCTCCGCTTCTGGCTCACGATCTGCAACAGGCCGCCGGCTATCTCGCCGAAAACCCGATCCGCCGGGGGCACCCGCCGCGCCCAAGATGCGCGAAGATCCGCGGGGATGGCGACGAGCTCATCCGCTTCATCGGCGCGGCCATCGCGGCGGTCGTCCATGACGAGAAACACGGCGGCGTGCGGAAACGCATCCCGCAGACCGGCCGTGAGGGAGCGGGCCCGGCGCGCACCCTCCATGCACCCCGCCACAATGATCGCATCTGGCGCCCGCGCGGCCCCGGATTCGTCGTCCGAAAGAACGGCCGCCGCCCTCTGCAGCGCCGCCAGATAGCGTGCCGCTTCACGCTCGTGAGGGTACGTGAAGGCAGTGATGATCGCATGCGGAACCGCGGGGGGAAGCTCGTCCCCCTCGTACCTTTCGAAGGCTCCGGGGTTCGCCGAGAAGCAGAAGCGGACCGCTCCGTCCCAGGCGCCACTCACGAGCTCCCTTCGGCGGAGCACCGGCGCGAGATATACCGCCGGCTCCATGCTGAAATAGTAACCAATATTCGGAAGGCCG
Organism: Candidatus Krumholzibacteriia bacterium; assembly: GCA_028706585.1. GTDB lineage: Bacteria > Krumholzibacteriota > Krumholzibacteriia > Krumholzibacteriales > Krumholzibacteriaceae > SSS58A. The sequence goes on from JAQTVX010000235.1 coordinate 3,074, forward strand.
CTGCACACCTCGAGAAGCGACACGCACATTCCGTGGTGCGCGAACGCCGCCGCCGTGCCCGCGGCGAAATGGGCCCGGTTCAGCGAGCCGCCGAACGCGGCGAGCCAAATACTCACCGTGCTGCGTTCTCTCTCACGAGGCGTCTTCGACGACTCCGAGAGAAACAGGTGGGAGACGTCGCGCAGCTTTCGAGGTGATCGTCTCTCGGGCATGGTTTACACGATAAGAAGAGAGTTCTCCTGGCCGAATTCGTTGAGCACGGAGTCCGTATTGTTCGGATCCTTGATCCAGACGCCGTCGACTATGAACCGGTACTCATATTCGCCCGGTTCGAGGTGAAGCACGGCCTTCCAGAAGCCGGTTTTTCCGTCCTTCTCCATTCTGATCCCTTCCCGGGACCAGTTGGTGAATTCACCCGTGAGGTAGACGTTCTGGGCGTTGGGAGCGTTCAGCACGAATAGAATGCCCTCCGCGACGCGACGCGGCCCGTGGAGCCTGACCATCCAGTCGTCGATGTTCTCGACGGCGAGAACCGGCGCAATCTCCTCGATCTCCCGCGCGAGCGCGACAAACTCCTCCTGGAGCTGCTCGACGCGCTTCATGGCGAAGATGTGCATTCCCCTGAACGCCGCCTCCTTGTAGCGCACGGAATGGCCGATGATCGTCTTCATGAGCACTCCCCCATGGTCGCGTTCGACCTCGGCTGCTATTTCGCGGCTGAATGCCGTTCGCCGCTCGACATTGTTCAGAAGGACGTGCACGGCGATCGCGTGATTCGTCTCGCGTTCGAGGAGATCCAGCGTCTCACGAAGCTTCTCGAGCCCCTGAACGGAGAAGTAGCTGGGATCTATCGGGATGATCACCTCG
>JAQTVX010000236.1 GCA_028706585.1 Candidatus Krumholzibacteriia bacterium
AGGCGCTCCTCGGGGGCGAGCCTCTTGATGAGACTGATCTCGCCTGGAAATGACTCTTTCGTCGCGCGCGCCGGGGTCGCCGCCGAAAGCACAATCGCGGCCGAAATGGCTGCAAGGAGTATCAGAATATTGCGCATCACTGGTTCGCCCGGTAGAGGAGAAATCCTCCGATCCCGATAAACACGATGTTGCCCAGCCAGGCGCCGAGGAGTGGATCGATGACGCCGCTATGTCCGAGGCCCTGCCCTATTCGCAGCACTCCGAAATACGCGAAGCTGATGAAGAGCGTTTGTCCGAATCCCGTCGCCATTGAAGGTTTCCTCTTCGCGGATGAAAGTGCGGCACCGATTACCGCGAATATGAGATTCGTAAGCGGGAAGCTGAATTTAAAATAGAGGTCGACGCGGTACTTGTCAATAGGGCCGCCGCTGCGCGCCAGCCTGTCGATGTATACGCGCAACTGGCGGAAGTTCATCTCCTCGGGATCGATTTCCTCCTTTGTGAAGTCTTCTGGGCGCTCGCGAAGCTCCGGCATCGGGAGCTTGTCGAAGGGCGTCACCTTTTCCCCCTGGGCGCGAAATTCCCTGACGGCGCCGTCTATGAACACCCAGCGCGCGCCGTCCCAGAACGCTTTCTTGGAGTCGATGCGCCGTTTGAGCTTCCCTCCCTCGTACTCATACAGAATCGGGTTCACAAGCGCCTTGAGCACGACGTCGTAGTTCTCCGCATAGTACGTCCGCCCCTGCTCCCCCTGATAGTGAACGTTCGAGCGATAGCGGGAGTCCGAGTCTTCCTTCTCCCCCTGGATGGTGACGCGCTTGATGTGGAGGCTTTTGCGGTTCGTTTCGGGGATGACGAATTCGCCCAACACCATCACGATGATGCTCACGATAAGCGACGAGACGATGATCGGAGAGGCGATTCGGGTGAGTGGCGTTCCCGACGAGATGAACGCGGTGAGCTCGTTCAGTTTGGAGAGCCTTCCCAGCGAGAAGACGGTCGCCAGCAGCACCGAGACCGGCATGATGAGAACGAGAATCCAGGGAATTCTGTACGCATAGTGGAGCACGACGTCGAGGAACCGGGCGTGGTTGTCCAGATAGACGTTAATCTGATCGGTCACGTCGACCGTGACGTAGATCACCGTGAATGCCAACAGCCCGATCGCCAGGTTGCGCAGGAAATCGCCGAGGACGTATTTGTCATGAATACGCACGTCGCCGCCGTTTCAGGAGATTGAGCCGTTTCCAGTCGATCGCCGCGAACTCGCGGTTCGTCCGGCTGATGAAAATCAGCGCGACGGCGAGGAAGAAGATGTTCCCGAGCCACATAGCGAGCCACGGGTTCATGAGCCTTCGATCGGCCAGCTTCTCCCCGCCGTTGAGAAAGATATAGTAGACGAGGAATGAAAGGATGCTGAAGCCGATCGAGATCGTCATGCCCCTTCGTCCCGACCTTATCGCGAGCGGCGCTCCGAGAAGAACGAAGATTATGCAGCTGAACGGGATCGCGTACTTCTTGTGAATCTCGACGCCGTACCTGCTTATCTGGCGGAGGTTCGAATCGAGCGCATAGGTCTCCGTCTCCAGAATCTGACGGATCTGCTCCGCTTCGGCGGCGATTCGCGGAACCTCCTGCGTCCGGTCTGATTCCGAGGCTGGAGGAGCGGGCGAAGCGTTGGGCGCGAGCGCTCTCGCTTCCGGGATCGCGCGCTCGAGCACGGCGATGAAGTGATCCAGCGCGACCTGATTCATGTGCGCCCTCGTTGTCGCGCTCGTTGCCTCGTATTCGACGATCTTCTCGCGCATCATCCCGATGGTCATTTCCCGGTCGTTCCTGTGCGTGCGCTCGGATCGTCTGAGCGTTCGCTCCGTGTCCTGGATGTTCAGAGTGAAGTGCTTGAACTGAGTGCGGCGGTACGTCTCCACGTTGGCCGGATCCGGCATCTCGTGTATCTCTCCATCATCGAGCTCGAAGCGCAGAACCTTGTCGCTGTCGCGGTACGTCATGCGCCCCCCGGCGGCGATGATCGCCTTCGGCACCTGTCCCTTGAGCTCGAAGATCTGAACACCCTTGATCTCTCCCGTTTTGTCGTTCTTTTCGCGCACAAGGATCGTGTAGCCGGCGAGAGCGTCGCTGAAGATGTTCTCCTTGATCTGAAGCGTCGGTTTCTTGTGGCCGATGTCGATCATGAGGTTCGCGAGGCGATGGTTGCTCTCGGGAAGCAGAATGTTGAAATAGAATATCAGCGCTACCGTCAGCACAGCCGTGGCGGCCAGCACAGGAGCGATCATGCGGTAGAGCGAAACTCCGCTCGACCTCATAGCCGTAACTTCATTGTCGGATGAGAGTTGACCGAACGCCATGAGAGTCGCGGGCATAACCGCCATTGGTATAATTAATGCGAACATGTGACCGAGGCTGAGGGTGAAGAACTCGATAACGGTCAGGAAACTGACTCCTTTTCCGATGAATTGATCGAGATATCGAATGATGAAATCCATCACGAAGACAAAGGTGATGATCGCGAGACTGAAGAAATAGGGGCCGATGTGATTCGACAGTATGTAGCGGTCGAGTATTCGCATTTTCATAGGCTTAAACGTTTGTCACCGGTCACGCTGGAGCAAGAATGATGCCCCGGGGGGTTGGCCCGGCGCCCATGCGCCGGCGAACCTCGCGGAGCCTGAAAAAATAGATTGGCGCTTCCCGTCTCCGGTTCTCTCCATTGCCAGGGAGAAGATCCGGGGAATGGGAGATGTGTGTTCTTTTGAGGACAAAGAGAGTTATCATTGTCTCTTTTCCGGGACACTGATATTCGTTTCTCGCCATGCCGCCCCGCCCGGATGCCGGTTGCGGAACATGGATAATGTAACATATATTTATGCCGTAATGACATATTTTTCTCCCTCGCGGCGCCTATCGCGGCGCATGGGCGTTAGTTGTGCAGGTGGATGAAATTGCTCGCCACGAGAAGCGCATCGAAGCAGGGACTTCCACCACGTTTGTCGCCGCAATTGCTCTGCGCACTGGTTCTGCTTGCGGCGCTGGTGCCGGCCGCGATTTCCGCTCAGACGCTCAAGATCGATCTTCTCCGCATGTCGGAGATGCTGGACGCGCGTTACTACATCGCGGAAAAAGGGGCGCTGCCGCCGTGGCTCATTTCGCTCGGCGGAGTGAGCAACACCGGCGATTCGGTCGCTGCGTTCCTGTATCCAAATCCCCTTGAGAGCAGGTTCGATCTGAGGGATGAGTACGTCGAATTCGACGAGGGCACGGGCCTCATCTACCGCTTCCGTGTTCCGAAGCAGTATTACTTTTCGAGAAAAGAAGAGCAGAGGGACCTTTACTATTACTTGACGCCGCGGGACATGTCCATCCCCGGGCTCGAGATCGGCATCGAGCGGATCGACGACCGCGCGAGCGAAGTCCGGTCCGCTTCCGCCAGAAAAGTCTGGATAGAGGATGTCCGGTACAATCTGGCCAAGGAGCGGACCGAAAAAAGGACCAAGGGCCTTCTCTCGCTCGATCTGCCGATCCCTCTTCCGAAGCCGATCGAGAGGATCATCGGCAAGGGGCAGGAGACGAACCTCACCGTCCAGGGCAGCGAGCGCATCTCGGTTACGGGAAAATCGAACTGGTGCGCGAACTGTCCGAAGACCGAGACCACGGTGAATCAGAGCAAGTTCCCCGACCTCGATATGCAGCAGGAGCTCAACGTGAGCCTGCACGGGACCGTTGGGGAGAAGATCCACGTCGAGATACAGCACTCGAGCGCGGGCTCCGGTGCGACGTCAACGAACCGAGTGAGGATCAATTACCGGGGCTTCGATGACGACGTCATCAAGCTCATCGAGATGGGAGACACGGACCTCAGCCTCTCAGGCGCGCAGCTCATGAGCTACTCGGGGTCGGCCGCG
>JAQTVX010000237.1 GCA_028706585.1 Candidatus Krumholzibacteriia bacterium
GCGCGGAGCGCCGCCGCCGTATCGGTCGTGAAGTAGGGGTTGCCCGTTCCGCCGGCAAGTATCACGAGACGCCGGTTCTTGAGATGATCGAGCGCCTGCCTCCTGATATAAGGCTCGGCGAACTGCTCCATGGTTATGGCTGTCATTACGTGCGCCTCGACGCCGGCGTGCTCGAGCGCAGCCTGGAGAGCCATCGCGTTGATGATCGTCCCGAGCATCCCCATGCAATCGGCCGCAACCCTGTCGACCCCCTTCTCGCTCGCCTTGTAGCCGCGCAGGATGTTTCCGCCGCCGATGACGACGGCGATCTCGCTTCCGGCTTCGATCGCGCTACGCAGCTCCACGGCGAATTTCGAAACGCGGTGAAAATCGATGCTAGAGTCGGCTCCGCCTAGGACCTCGCCGCTCACCTTGAGCAAGAGCCTCTTGTACCTGAGCTTACGTTTCACGAGCCACTCCTTCCCGCTCCGCGCGCGACGCCGCCCGGCCGAAGCGCCGCGCGAAATTCAGCACCCGTCTGTAAAAAGGCGCAGGAGAAAACCCTCCTGCGCCCCAGTTCTCTTGGCCGCACCCACCTCCACGCGCCTGGGATTTCAGCTCAAATCCTCCCCCAGTTGAAAGCGGGTGAAACGGCGCACGATGATATTTTCACCCAGTTTGGCGATGGTCGCCGTCACGATCTGCGCAACGGTCTCCTCGTCGTTCTTGATATAGGGCTGATCGAGGAGACAGGCCTCATGATAGAACTTCTCCAATTTCCCTTCAACTATTTTATCGATCACGTTCGCGGGCTTGCCCGATCCCTCGGCCTGCTTGGCGTAGATCTCCTTTTCACGCGCGACAACGTCGGCTGGGATATTATCCCGATGCACCACGAGCGGCGACGCCGCAGCGATCTGCATTGTCAGCTCCTTGCCGAGCGTCTGAAAATCTGCGGTTCGCGCGACGAAATCGGTCTCGCAGTTGAGCTCGAGAATCACGCCGATTTTCGCCCCCGGATGAATGTACGAGAATATGCTTCCTTCCTTGGCCTCCTTCCCGGCCCGTTTCGCGGCCTGGGAAAGGCCCTTCTCGCGCAGGATCGTAATCGCTTTCTGAAAGTCGCCGCCCGCGTCCTGGAGCGCCCGTTTGCAGTCCATCATCCCGGCGCCAGTCTTCTCGCGCAGCTCCATTACAGCCTTCGGTGTTATTTCCATTCGGCATCCTCCACTGTGTGCAATTCCAACGCGAGCGTTCTAGCGCTCCGATCTCTTATCCTCGACATCAACGCCGGCGTCGGTCTTTTTGGCCGGCTGCCGCTTCGGATCTCTAGGACCCGGGGCATTATCGGACTTCTCGGGCCTCTTGCTCTTCTCTTCGAGGAATTCCTTGTTCTTGAGATACTTTCCCCTGCCCTCGACGATTGCATCGGCGAGCACGCGGGTAAAGAGCTTTATCGATCTGATCGCGTCATCGTTCGCCGGCACCGCGATATCGACCTCTTCGGGATCGCAGTTCGTATCTACGAGACCGATAATCTTGAGGCCGAGCTTGCGCGCTTCCTGAACCGCGATCGCTTCCTTCTTGGTATCGATGACGATGAGGCAGGACGGAATGTTCGTCATCCCACGGATTCCGGAGAGGATCTTGATGAGCTTCGCCTTCTGCTTATCGACGCGCAGCTTTTCTTTCTTCGAGAGCTGATTGATGCGCCCATCCTTCTCCATCGCCTCGAGATTTTCGAGGCGCTCCATGCTCTGCTTGATGGTTTTGAAGTTCGTGAGGATGCCGCCGAGCCATCGCTCGCTCACGTAGTACATCCCCGAACGGGTCGCATCCTCCTGGACGCTCTCTTTCGCCTGGCGTTTCGTGCCGACGAATATGCAGGTTTTCCCCTCGGCCGCCAATGCCTCGACGGCCTTGTAGGCCTTCTCGAACTGCTCGATCGTGCTGCGGAGATCTATGATGTAGATCCCGTTCTGTTCCTTGTAGATATAGGGCTTCATCTTGGGGTTCCAACGTCTCGTCTGGTGCCCAAAATGAACGCCCGCTTCAAGCATGTCCTTGATTGTGACGTTCACCGCTTATCCTCCTTCGGTTGTGCCGCCATCCCCCTCGCGCCGGCCCAATCCCCCGGTGGGGACACCCCGGGCCGTTACGGGGAATGTGTGAAATAGTGCAGAGATTATCTCTTGGAGAACTGGAACTTCTTCCTCCGCCCCGCCTGCCCGTACTTCTTCCGTTCCTTCTCGCGAGGATCTCTCGTTAGGAAGCCTCCGACCTTGAGAACCTTCTTCTGGGTTTCGTCATGCATCATGATCGCCCTCGAGATTCCGAGGCGAAGCGCTCCCGCCTGTCCCGCGACTCCTCCTCCTTTCACCGTCGCCTTGATGTCGTACTTGCCTACGCTGTTCGTAACGACGAGCGGCTGCTTTACAACCATGGAGAGACTCTCGCGGTGAAGGTATTCGTCGAGATCGCGCCCGTTGATCGTGATCTTGCCCCCGCCGAGGGACAGGAACACGCGGGCCACCGAGGATTTCCTCCTGCCCACTGCGTGGAACATCTCCTTTGCCAATCTATCGCCTCCTTTCGTGGCGCGCTGCGGCCGTTTGACGCCTCGCTCGCGGCCAGATCCGTCTTCGGCCGGTTAGATTTCGAGAGCCCTGGGCTGTTGCGCATTGTGCGGATGCTCGGGCCCGGAATACACCTTGAGCTTCTTGAGCAGCCTTCTTCCGAGGCGGTTGTGGGGCAACATCCCCTTGACCGCGTGCATGATCACAAACCGGGGATTCTTCTCGATCACGTCCTTGAAGGCCGTCGTGCGAAGGCCCCCCGGGTACCCGGTGTAGCGCCAGTATGTCTTCATTTCGCGCTTCTTGCCGGACAGGGACACGTTCGACGCGTTCACGATGACGACGAAATCGCCGTAATCCATGAAAGGCGCGTAACCGACCTTCCCTTTGCCCTTTAGAACCTGTGCAACCTTGGAAGCGAGCCTACCGAGAGGCTTTCCGGTGGCATCCACGACGTACCAGTCCCTGCGGATGTCGCTCCCTTTCAAAATCGTCGTTTTCTGCATAGCACCCTCCCGAAGGCATATTATGCCGATATCGCGATTTTCCCGCGAAACAACAAAATATATCTGCAATAACGATTTATGTCAAGCGCCAATCCTGCGACGCATCGCCAATCCGGCGATTTTCTCTCTGTCGGGATTTTCGATGGTTCCGCGATCGCTGATTATCGCCGTTATGAGCCCGGCCGGCGTGACGTCGAATGCCGGATTGTAGACGGCGGTGCCCTCCGGCGCCGAGCGCTGTCCCAAGACGGAAGTCACCTCTTCGGCCGGCCGTTCCTCGATTGGAATCCCGGAACCGTCCGCCGCCCTCAAATCGAACGTCGACCATGGACAGGCAACGTAGAACGGTTTTCGAAATCTCTCGCAGAGAACTGCGAGACTCAAGGTCCCAATCTTGTTCGCGACGTCGCCGCTTGCGGCGACCCGATCCGCGCCCACGATGACGGCGTCGACTCGACCCGCGGCAAAGAGCGAAGCAGCGGCCCCATCGCACAGGATCGTATGCGGTATTCCATGCCTGGCGAGCTCCCATGCGGTGAGGCGCGATCCCTGCAGAAGCGGCCGGGTTTCATCCGCGTAGACGTGGAAGCGTTTGCCTTCATCCCATGCAGCGTACAGGACTCCCAGCGCCGTGCCGTAACCCGCTGTCGCGAGCCCTCCGGCGTTGCAGTGCGTAAGAACGTTCATGCCGTTTGTGATCAACTTCGAGCCGTTTCGACCGATCTCGAGCTCGATCTCCAGCTCCTCGGCATGGATGGCGAACGCCTCGGCCGCAACGCTCGCGCAAAGGGCGGACGGATCGGCGGCGGCGCGATCGGCTGCCGCTGCCATCCG
>JAQTVX010000238.1 GCA_028706585.1 Candidatus Krumholzibacteriia bacterium
CTTCGGATATCTCGACGAGGTAATCAGCCCCGAGAACACAAGGCCGATGATCATTCATGCTCTCGAGAATCTCATCAACAAGAGACAGCAGCTGCCCCCGAACAAGCACGGGAACATTCCGCTATAGAGGCTGCCATGGCGCGCTCGCGAAAGAGGAACGAGCTCCAAACCGGGCTCGAAAGCTGGCACGAGAATGCATACCGCCCCTTCCGCGAGAAGGGGGGCGAGCGCAAAGCCGGCTTCGCCACAACGTCCGGAATCGAGATAAAGCCCCTCTACACTCCGCTGGACGCCCCCGAATCGCTATACCTGGAGAGCGCCGGATTCCCGGGAACGTACCCTTTCACGCGCGGCGTCTACCCGACGATGTTCAGGGGAAAATTCTGGACGATGCGGCAATACGCCGGCTTCGGCTCCGCCGAGGAGACGAACGAGCGCTTCCGCTACCTCCTCGAAAAGGGACAGACGGGTCTTTCGATCGCCTTTGATCTGCCCACGCAGATGGGTTACGACTCCGATCATAAGATGGCGGAGGGCGAAATCGGAAGAGTCGGCGTAGCAATAGATTCCATCGATGACTTCAGAAGGCTTATGAAAGGCATCCCTCTCGAGAAGGTAAGCACATCGATGACAATAAACGCCACCGCGGCCATCCTCCTCGCCATGTACGCGGTGCTCGCGGAAGAAGCGGGCGTTCCGCTCGCCAAGATATCCGGCACGATTCAAAACGACATCCTCAAGGAGTATTACGCGCGGGGAACCTACATCTATCCCCCCGCCCCATCGATGCGGATCGTCACCGACATCTTTGCCTGGTGCCGGAAAAACACGCCTGCGTGGAATACGATCAGTATAAGCGGCTACCACATTCGAGAGGCCGGTTCAACGGCGGTCCAGGAAATCGCCTTTACCCTCTCGGACGCGGCGGCGTACGTCGACGCCGCGATAGCCGCGGGACTCGGCGTCGACGATTTCGCTCCGAGGCTGTCCTTCTTCTTCGGCGTGCACAATAACATCTTCGAAGAGATCGCGAAGTTCCGCTCGGTACGGCGTCTCTGGGCCAGGATAATGAAGGAGCGCTTCGGCGCGAAGAGCGACCGCTCGATGCTGCTGCGCTTCCATACGCAGACGGCGGGCTGCACCCTCACTGCGCAGCAGAGCGAGAACAATGTCATCCGCGTCACCCTTCAGGCGCTCGCGGCCGTCCTGGGCGGCACGCAGTCGCTCCACACGAACTCGAAGGACGAGGCGCTCAATCTTCCCTCCGAGGACGCGGCGCTGACCGCGCTGCGCACGCAGCAGATCATCGCCGAGGAATCGGGCGTATGCGACAGCATCGATCCCTTGGGCGGCTCCTACCTCATCGAGAAGCTGACCGGTGATATAGAGTCGAAAGCCAAGGCGCTCATGAAGACAATCGACGATATGGGCGGAATCATTCGCGCAATCGAGGCGCGCTTCCCGCAGCGCGAGATCGAGCGAAGCGCCTATGAGTATCAGAAGTCCGTCGAAGACGGCCGCACCGGCGTCGTCGGAGTGAACAGGTACACCGACTCCGTCGTTCCCAGAAGCGGCTCCTTCAGAATCGATCCCGCCGTCGCCGACGCTCAAAAGGAAAGGCTGGAACGATTCAAGAAGGCACGGGATGGCGCGGAGATTCGCCGACTGCTGGCCGCCCTCGAGCACGCCGCGCGCGGGAACGCCAACCTCATGCCGCCTATCATCGACGCCGTGAAGGGAAATTGCACCCTGGGCGAAATATCCGGTTCGCTGGAGCACGTCTTCGGCCGCTACAACCCCGCGCTGGGCACATGATGCCGGAGGCGCACGTTTCCCGCTTCCAGCAATGAGGAGGCATACGACATGCAGTCGAGACTCGAAACCCTCGATCACATAGGAATCGCCGTTCGGAATCTCGAGGACGCCAAGAAGATGTTCTCGGACACTCTCGGGCTCGTGCTCATTCGCGAACAGGAGCTGCCCGAACGCGGGCTCAAGATAGCCTTTCTATCGGCGGGAAGCACGACCGTCGAGCTGCTGGAGGGAATCGAACCGGACAGCAGCGTCGCCAAATTCGTCGAGCAGCGCGGACCCGGAATTCACCACCTCTGCTTCGAGGTGGACGGCATCGATCGCGTTATGAGGGAGCTCACGGATAGCGGAGTGCGGTTCGTCGACGCGACACCTCGGCTCGGCTCCGAGGGAAAACCGATCGCCTTCATCCATCCGAAATCGACGCTCGGGGTCCTCATCGAGCTGATCGAGAAGTAGCGGCCACGGTGCCCGTGCGAAGACCCGTTCACATCCATTTCTTCCTGCGGAAATAAACGAGCATCGAGACGCCAACCGTGAGCAGCGCGAGCAGGACCACCGGGTACCCGAACCGCCATGAGAGCTCCGGCATGTGCCTGAAATTCATCCCGTAGATCCCGACGATGAAGGTGAGCGGCATAAAAATGGTGGCTATGATCGTCAGCACCTTCATGACCTCGTTCAGCTTCATGCTGATACTGGAGAGATAGATGTCGATCATCCCGGAAATGAGATCCCGGTATGACTCGATCGTCTCGATGATTTCGATGGTATGGCCATACACATTGCGCAGGAAAACCAGGGTCTCCTTGCGAATGAGCGGCGACTCCACTCGCTCGAGGTTCGATATCACATCGCGGAGCGGCCAGACCGCCTTGCGCAGATTGATCATCTCGCTCTTGAGAGAGTGGATCGCTTGCAGGTTCGCCACCGTCGGGTCGGTGACGAGCCGTTCCTGGACCTCCTCGATCCTCTCGCCGAGCCATTCGAAGATAACGAAGTATCCGTCGACGACGGAATCGATGAGCGAGTAAGCCAGATAGTCCGACCCGGCCCGCCTTATCTTCCCCGTGCCCTTGCGAATCCTCTCCCTCACCGTATCGAAGACGTCTCCGACATCCTCCTGGAACGAAATGACGAAGTTCTGCCCGAGAATGAGGCTCACCTGCTCGACCTTCACTCCATCCCGCTTCGAGTCCCCGAAGTAGAGCATCTTGAGCGAGATGAATATGTAGTCGCCGAAATCGAGCATCTTCGGACGCTGCACGGTATTGACGACATCCTCGAGCACGATAGGATGAATGCCGTAGCAGTCGCCGAGCTTCTCTACTATGCCGACGTCGTGGACGCCATCCACGTTTATCCACGTGGTTGTCGGTTTGTCCTTGTATGGAAAGCACTCCTCGACTGAATCGACGACCCTCTCCTGAAACCGCTCCCCGTCGTAGTCGATGACGGTGATGCGGACCTCCTCGACCTTCTTCTCCCCGATATGGACAAGGGTGCCGGGGGGTAACCCAGCCTGTTCCCGCATTCTGCTCATGTGTTTTCCGAGCCCGAACACGATGTCCCCCTATGCCTTATCGTACGTGTAGAATCCCCTCATCGTCTTTCTTCCAAGATAGCCTGCGTCGACCATCTTCTTGAGAAGCGGGCACGCGCGGTACTTCGGATCGCCGAGACCGCAGTACAACACATTGAGAATGTTGAGACAGATATCCAGCCCGATGAGATCGGCCAGCGCAAGGGGTCCCAGGGGATGATTCATCCCCAGCTTCATTACGTTGTCGATTGCCTCCGGGGTCGCGACCCCCTCCATGAGGCAGTAGACCGCCTCGTTTATCATCGGCATGAGAACCCTGTTCGAGACGAATCCCGGGTAATCGTTCACCTCGACCGGAACCTTGTCCAGCTTCGTGCTGAGCGCCGTGATCGCTGCGGTCGTCTCGTCGCTCGTAGCGAGCCCTCTGATGATCTCTACCAGCTTCATGACCGGCACCGGATTCATGAAATGCATGCCTATGAATCTGTCCGGGCGCGAGGTCTGGGCCGCGAGCGCCGTGATCGAGATCGA
>JAQTVX010000239.1 GCA_028706585.1 Candidatus Krumholzibacteriia bacterium
ACGAGATAACCAAGCTGTCACTGATCTGTGAAGGTCGAAAGGTCCGTCTCGAAGATCTGGCGTCGGTGCTGGGCAGCTATCGGCTCAATGCGGTTTTCGAGCTCGTTGATAGCATCGAACCGGGAGGAGCGGCTCGTGCCGGCGGGATACTGCAGCGCATCATGCGGAGCGGCGCCGAGCATCCATCGACGATTATCTATCAGCTGGAACGACATTTTCTGGCTCTTCTGAAAGCGAAGGCCGGGGTGGCTGCGGGTGGGTGGAAGTACGAGCGCCTGCAACGAAAGGTCTCGCTCTTCAAGACCCATGAGATCATTGTATGGCTCGAGAATCTTCGACGGGCAGAGCTTCTGATCAAGACCGGCTCGTTTCCCGAGGAGGCGCTCCTCGTCGGCGCCTTGATGCATGCCTTCAATGGAGCGATTATGGAATATCCGCTTGCCGCTGCGTGAGCGGTCCGGACTGGGGCACGCTTTGGATGAAGGGGGCATATGGCGGAGAAAATAATTAGGGTCTCTGATTCGGATTTCTCGGGAAAGGTCATAGATTCCCGAAGGATCAGCGTGGTGGATTTCTGGGCGACCTGGTGCGCTCCTTGCCGAAGACTCGACGGGGTGCTGGAGGAAATGGCGCGCGATTACGACGGCAGGGTCGCATTCTATCGCGTCGACGTGAACGAGAGCGGCGGCACCGCTTCGAAGTATGCCGTCAGGAGCATTCCGACCCTTCTTTTTTTCGACGGTGGGGAGGTCGTGGATCAGGCCGTGGGTTCGATCTCGCGGGAGGACATCAAGGAGAAACTGGAGAAGTTGCTGGGAGTCTGAGAGAATCTCGCCCCGGGGCGAACATGGTCTCAGCAGCTGGAATGATGCAGACATGGCAACTAACAACAACGATGAAGAACGGATCATGGCCCGGGGGCTCAAGCCCCCAGGGCCGCTTCTTCTGGTCAGAAAGCGGCTCAGGGCGATCGATGCGATCCGCGTCCGCGTTATCGTGTCCAACCGCGAGGCGGCCGACGATCTCGTGAATTTCTTCGAAACGCGCGGGGCGGCGGTGGAGCTCGATAGGGCCGGGGAGGATTATCACGTCGTGGCGGATTTGAGGAAGTTCAAGGATGAGGATTGATGGCTGACGTTTTTCCTTTTCGGGAAGTGGAAACGAAGTGGCAGAAGCGCTGGGAAAAGCTCTTCCGATGCGACATCTCGCGAACCACTAACAAGTATTACTGTCTAATGATGTTTCCATACCCGTCCGGTGATCTGCACGTCGGACACGGGAGAAACTACATCATCGGCGACGCGCTGGCCCGATTCAAGATAATGGAGGGCGCCAACGTGCTGGCCCCCATGGGATGGGATTCCTTTGGCCTTCCGGCCGAGAACGCCGCCATCAAGAATGACATACATCCGCGGGTTTGGACCGAGCAGAACATCGCGAACATGAAGCGTCAGTTCTATCGCTGGGGCGTCATGTACGACTGGTCGCGCGAAGTCACTTCGTGTCTCCCGGAATATTATCGATGGACCCAATGGATCTTCGTGCGCCTCTTCAAGGCGGGTCTAGCCTATCGCGAGGAAGCCTCTGTGAACTGGTGCCCGTCGTGCAAAACGGTGCTCGCCAACGAGCAGGTAGTCGGCGGGGTATGCGAACGCTGCGGCAGCACCGTGCATCTCAAGAAACTGGCGCAGTGGTTCTTCCGAATTCGGAATTACGCCGACCGGCTGCTCGACGATCTCGATAAATTGGAGAGCTGGCCCGAGCGTGTCCGCACCATGCAGAGGAACTGGATCGGCAAAAGCCCCGGTGTGGAGGTATCCTTCGCGCTGGACGGGATGGAGGAGAGGCTCGAATGCTTCACGACGCGTATCGATACCATATTTGGTGCAACCTTCATAGCAATCGCGGCGGACCATCCCCTCTCGGCGAGGCTTCTGAAGCAGGGTAGGAGGGAGGAGGAGGGGGGCGCGTTCGTGAGGCGCGCGCGGGAGCTTCAGGTCCAGGAGCGAGAGAAGGCCGAGTTCACCAAAGAAGGATTCTTCAGCGGCTGCTATGCGCTCAATCCGGCAACCGGAGCCAGAATCCCCGTGTTTCTCGCGAGCTACGTGTTGATGGAATACGGCACCGGGGTGGTGATGGGAGTGCCCGCGCACGACCAAAGGGACTTCGAGTTCGTCAAGCGTTCCCCCGTCGACATCCCGGTGGTGCAGGTCATACGGCCGGAGCATTCGACGGCGACCCGACTCGAAGAGGCGTACACCGGCGAAGGCCGCATGATCAATTCGGGCATTTTCAACGATCTCGATAATCGCTCCGCTATCGAGCGCATCACGGACCATCTCGCGGACAAGGGGCTCGCGCGGCGCGTCATTCATTATAGGTTGAAGGATTGGTTAATATCGCGCCAGCGCTATTGGGGCGCCCCGATACCGATCGTTCACTGCGCCAAATGCGGCGCCGTTGCGGTGGATGAGGACGCGCTTCCCGTGCTTCTTCCTGAGAGCGTCGATTTTCATCCTCGCGGCGACGGCAAGAGCCCTCTCGCGACGGCGAGCGAATTTATATCGACGACGTGCCCGAACTGTGGCGGTCCGGCGCAGCGCGATACGGACACGATGGATACATTCGTCGATTCGAGCTGGTACTTTCTGCGATATCCGTCGCCTCGGGACAACACGAGGGCATTCGACACGGATCTCGTGAATAAATGGCTTCCAGTAGACCAATATATCGGGGGGATTGAGCACGCGATTCTCCACCTGATGTATTCGAGATTCATAGTGAAATTTCTCTTCGACGAGGGCCTCGTTGGATTCGACGAGCCCTTTGCCAGCCTCTTCACGCAGGGGATGATCTACCGCAACGGCGCGAAAATGTCCAAGAGCAAGGGTAACGTTGTCAGCCCGGTCCCGCTAATTGATGAATATGGGGCCGATACGGTGCGAATTTACACGCTTTTTCTGGGGCCCCCGGAGAAGGACGCGGAATGGAACGATCGGGCCGTAGAGGGTGCGTATCGCTTCGTAAACAGGGTATGGAGGGTATATGCGAATCACTCGGAGCTTTTCGAGGGAAAGGCGGCTCGCGAGGTGCTAGACCCGTCCGGATACGACGATAGGCATCTTGCGCTCTATCGGGCCATCCAGGTGACGATCGATAGGGTGACGGGGGACATTTTCAAAAGGGGATTCCAGTTCAATACCGCGATCAGCTCGCTTATGGAGCTCACGAACGAAATGTATCTGTTTACGGAGCAAAGCGTTGGTTTCAAGGCTCGTAACGAGGCCTCGCTAAGCCTTTTCCGCGAAGCGGCGAGGAATTTACTGATTCTTCTGGCCCCGATTGCGCCGCATCTGTGCGAGGAGATCTGGGAACGCATCGGAAATCACGATACGATCTTCATGAATAGGATCCCGACGCCCGACATGAAATATCTCAAGGCGGAAACCTACACGCTCGTGGTTCAGGTCAACGGCAAGATACGATCGAGGCTCGTCGTTGATAAGAATATGCCCGCCGAGGAGCTGGAGAGAATAGCGCTCCTGGATGAGAAGGCAAGAACACACATAGGGAGCGCCACGATCAAAAAGGTGGTTGTGATTCCGGGACGGCTTGTAAATATTGTAGTTACGCAGTAAAGGCGCTGGCTCTCGGGTTGTTGGTTAACATAATATATATTATACGCCATATAAAGGGCACAAAGAACAAGACCCGGAATCCCTCGATCCCGGGTCTTCTTCTCTCTATTCCTTCTCCCAGGCCCGATTAGAAGAGGTTCTTTATGGCACCCCAGCTCTTCGCCTCGACTCCGGGATTGCAGCTACCGTTGAATACGAACGTGCCACCCAGAACACGGACCATCG
>JAQTVX010000017.1 GCA_028706585.1 Candidatus Krumholzibacteriia bacterium
CGCCGCTCTTCCGATCTAGTGCCGCGCCGCCTCCGAACATACCATCGTCCACCTCCTATGCAGAGCCGAGCCTTCGATTTTCGAGCGGGAGAATCAACTTGGGTACCGAGCGATCCCGCCGTCCCCGCCGCACCACCACGCTCATCGCGCGGGAGCCTGCATGCATGAGCGCTCCCCGCGCGCAAAAGTACTCTATCATTTTCCGGCCCGCTTTTCAAGCCGCGCGCGCCGGCGCCTCGTTCACCCGCAGCTCGCGCCGCAGCGCCCGTCACTCGAATGGATGCGGTTTCGAGAAATCGGGCCGATAGTTATCCTGGCTCTCAAGCTCCTGCACCCAACCCCGGCTGAACCCGAGCCGCTCGAGCGCATCGATCACTTCGTCGTATTCGCCGCGCGTGATCGTCCTGCCGAGAATGGGATGCCGCGCGACCGAGGGCGTCGGATAATACTGCGACATGAGCGAAAGGTGCACGGAAGGCGAGAGCTCTTCTGCGATCGCCTTGAGAACAGCCTTGCTGTTCTGCGTGTGCCCCGGGACAATCAGATGGCGGATGATGAGGCCCGATGCGGCCGTGCCATCGTTTTTGAGCGTGATGTTCGATCCCTTCTGGCGGTGCATCTCGCGGAGAGCGGCGATAGCGATCTCCGGATAGTCCCAGGCCCCCGAGAGCTCGAGAGCCAGCGAGTGATCCATGTACTTGAAATCCGGCAGGTACACGTCGACGATTCCGTCGAGGGAGGCTATCACCTCGACCTTGTCGTACCCGTTCGTGTTCATCACTATGGTCGGCCGGCGCCCCTTCGCATGTAGCGCATCGACAATCGCCAGCATCTGGGCGATCATGTGCGAGGGGGACACGAAGCCGACCGAATCCGCGCCCCCGTCGAGAAGGCCCACGATGGCGTCCACGGCCTCCTCAAGGCTCATGCACGGCGAGGGAACGGCGTTGTCGCTGATTTGGAAATTTTGGCAGTAGATGCACTGCAGATTGCAGTGCGAGAAAAAGACGTTGCATATCCCCCGCTCGCCCGATATGGCCGGCTCCTCGCCGCGGTGAAGGCAGATCGATGCAATCTCGAGGCCGGCGCCGGAGCGGCAGAAACCTCGGCCCTTCGCACCTCGCTCTGCCCGGCACTCTCTGGGACAGCGGGTGCACGCGCGCACTCGCCGGGGCACCGAACGTCTTCTATTTCGTGCTGACACGAGCTACTTCTTCGGATATCCGACCGTCTGCGCGAGGATGATTTTCTGGTCGGATCGCAGATTCATCGCCTTCGCCAGCGGTTCGCGATCCACCCATCCCCGAACGACCGTCGCGAGACCGGCCGAGGCGCAGTAGAGATACACGTTCTGGCTGATGTAACCGGTATCCGTGGCGGAATAGAAATCCTTGACGTCTTTAGGCACGTCGCCCATCTTGGCGTAGTCGGCGACGAAAACGAGGTTCACGGGCGCGTCCTTCACGAAAGGCTGCTTGCCCGTAGCCTCGCGGAGATCCTGCGCGAGAACGAGGTCGAGCGCATTGGCCTTCGCATCGTAGAGGTAGAGCCCGTCCGCGAGCGCGACGTAAACGTCGATCTCCTGCTTGTCCATGGCGGTCGGAGCTGTGCGAAGCCCCTTGTCGGGCCGGTTGACGCCGCATGCGGCCCAGAGAAGGTTCGAGAGCTCCTGGGCGGAGAGCGCCTCGGTGGAAAACTCCCTCGTCGTGCAGCGCGCCTTGAGCGCTTGCATCAGAGTCTTGCCCCCCTCCATCTGCGGCTCTGGAAGCTGAACCGTTTTCTGTGCGTCCGCGCAAACCGATGCAGCGAGGCAAAGCACGAAAGCAAACGCGGCGAACGTGGATAATATGCCTTTCATTTCGATCCTCCTTGTCCCTGTGGCGCCGGACTGCGGCAAATACGGACCTTCGAATTCAAATTATCACATACATGGGTTGGATCAAAGCGAAAAGGCTTCCGGTCCCCTCGAGCCGACGATAGAGGCGCCACGTTCAATCCCCGAGGAAGCGCGGGTTCACGACGTTCGAGTATATCGAGCCGAAGGTATAGCTGAATCCGACAGAAAAAGAGTACGAGTACGTCGACGCAAGCTCCTTGAGATTGAGGAGAATCTCCTCGTCGGTCAGCGTCCTTCTCGGCTGATCGAGCTGATCGTGAAGCCGGTCGTAAGAGCCGCTTATATCCAATGACAAACCCTTCGCGATCTGAAATGACACCGATGAGGTCATCGAGAGCTGATAAATGCTCGCATCATGGAGATACTGCTGCCATGAAACAGTCGCCCAAAAATCGCCCCACGGCTCTTCGATCTGTCCGGGGAGACTGACCTTGTAGCTCCAGAGCTGCTCCGAGATCTTGTCGTAAATGGTTATATCGTGGTAAGTGACGTCCGTAAACATGACCTCGGCGAAGACAGCGAGATAACGTCGCGTCGACTCCATATAGGGAAAGATGCTGTACTCCACGGCCGGCCCGATCTCGTAGCAGCGCTTTTCGTTGTCGTAGGACCTTCCCAAGCCTTCCACGACCGCTCCAGCGCCCCAGTGATCCCCGATGCTCTTGACGATGAGGCCGGAAAAGAAGCTGTAACGTCTGATGGTGTTCAATTTCTTCGTAACGAGCTGCTGCTCGGTCTCGCTGTAGCTGGAGTACCCATAGAGATTCAGTTTCAGCTCGGGCGTCACGCGGTTGATGGAAATCGATCCGCCCAGGCTAGTTCGCTTGTTGACCTGGGAACCGGAAATGCCCGGGCTGAACGAGAGCTTGAACACCCAGCTGTCCCATGGATCGATCACATCCATGGGTTTCGCCCTTCCAAGGTACGATATCGAGATCTTCTCGCCGATGGGCGTCCGCGCAACGTATCGCATGAGAGCCATCTTCAAGGTCTTCACCGCCCCGGCTCGCCTCGTCTCGGACGAATCCGTCGGCTTCGAGCAGCTGGTGAGCGTGTCGTTCATCCCGGCGAACGGCCCCTGCCCCACGATCGTGAACGTGTACTCGCATCCGCCGGAACCGGTCGTCCACGAAGTTATCAACAGATACAGATCCGCTTCCATCCGCTCACGCACATAGTTGACGTACGGCACCTCGTTTTTCAGATAATCCCAATCGAAGCTTCCATCCGGATACACCTTGACGGCGCCGGCGTGCGCCGATGAATCGCTCATGGCGCTTTGGGGATCCTCTGAGGCCGATGCGCCGGCGGCGAAGAGGCACAGAAGAACGAGACACATGAAGTGCCCCGAGAGCGAAGCGATTCGATTCACGGAATTCTCCTCGCGGTGAGCGTTATCGAACCCTTTTCCCCGCCGCCGATCGCTTTCCGGGCTCGATGTTCAAATATAACACGGCGTCCTCGGCGATGCAATCGCTCGCCGCTCGACCCACCGATATCAGTACCACTTGTAGATCCTCATGCCGGCATAGAAAAAAACTGCGCCCATCGACGCGAGCATGAACGCCGGCACGGCGATCTCGGCGAAGCCGGCGCCCTCGTTGAATATGCTCCGTATCGAATCGGCGAGCATCGTCAGCGGAAGCTTCTGAACGATCGGGATCGCCCACTCCGGAAGATGATGGTAGCTGAAGAATACGCCCGAAAGCAGCGTCATCGGAAACGTGACTGCGTTGATGAGACCGTTTCCCACTCGCGGATTTGCCGTCCGCGACGACATCAGTATCGAAAGACCGGAGAACGCCATGTTCCCGGCAATGAAGACCGCTATGAGCGCCCCGACGCTCCCCTGGATCCCCACACCGAAATAGAGGTGAACGAAGACGAAGAGCGCGACGAACTCGATTGTATTGACAATGAGGCGAGTGAAAAAGTGCGATGCGAGGAACATCGACTTGTGCATCGGCGTCGCCGCCATTCGCCTGAGAAGCTTCTTGATGCGGATCTCGATCAGCGCCCACCCGATCCCCCAGAGCGCGGAGCTCATGACGTCCATCGCAAGCAGGCCCGGAACCAGGAAACCCACGTAGCGGGTTCCCTGTACGTTGAGCGGCACTACGTCGCTGTCCGCCCGTCGCTCGCCCTCGGACTCCCGCAGGTATCTCTCGATCGCGAGGTACGTCATCTGGGCCTCTTCGCTGCGCGGATCCAGAAAAAAGCGCACCGAATCGGCGCCCGGAACCTTTTCGATGAAGAGCGATATCTCCCCCTTCTTGATCGCGAGAATGGCCTCTTCCCGTCCGAGCATACGAAAATCGATGCGGCGATCCCCTGCCGAGGCGCCCTCCACCCCTTCGATCCAGGAGCTCCAGTACGTTTTCGTGGCATCCGCGGTCTCGATGAGCGCGATCGATCCACGCGAGCCGCCCCCTGAACCTATCGCGACGCCGAGGATCCACGAGAGAACGATCGGCAGAACAAAGGCCCAGAAGATGATCTCCGGCTCGCGAAAGAACTCCTTGAACTGCAGCGCGACGAGGTTGAAAAACGGCTTATTCATCGAGGTGTCTGCCCGTGAGCGAGATAAAAAGGTCGTCCAGATTCATCTTCCGGCATTCGAGCCGCCGCAGCGAGACCCTCTCGCGCTCGACGGCCTCGAGGAACCGCGGGAGCGACGTCACGATATCCTTCACATACAGATGCCCGCCATTCTCATCGCCGTCCCAAACGAGATCGATAGCCCCCTCGATCCGTGAAAGCGTCTCGGCGCCGTGGTGTTCGCGCAGCGCGAACGTGATCACTTCCCGATTCATGTGGGCCTCGATGAGCTGCTCGAGCGTTCCCTCGACGAGCACCCTTCCCCTGTCCATGATTACGATGTATTCGCAGAGGTGCTCAGCCTCTTCCATGTAATGCGTCGTGAGTATCATGGAAGTGCCCCTCTTCTTCAGATCGGCGAGGATGCCCCATATCTCTCGCCGCGCAACTGGATCGAGGCCGGTCGTGGGCTCGTCGAGGATAAGGATCTCCGGCTCGTTAATGAGCGCGATGCCGATCGAGAGCCTCTGCCGCATGCCGTGGGAGAGGTTCATGACGTAGCTCCTGCGCTTGTCGGCGAGATTGACGAGACCCAGAATCCGGGGCGCGACATCCGTGCCGAGCCCGAAGAAGCTCGCGAAAAGATTCAGGGTCTCCTCGACGGTGAGCTTGTCGATGTAGGCCGTCTCCTGGAGGGAGAGACCCATACGGCGGCGCAGATAGCTCTCGTCAGTGCTCCAGTGCTTCCCGAGAATGCGGATTTCCCCCGCATCCGGCCTCTGAATACCCTCGATCATCTCCACGAGGGTCGTCTTCCCGGCGCCGTTCGGCCCGAGAAGCGCGACGTACTGGCCTCTGCGGAGCTCGAGACTCACGTCCCGGACCGCCCTAACATCCTTGAACGATTTCGAGATGTTCCGTGCGCTGATCATGGGTTCCTCGACCTCCCCGCACTTCCGGCCCTTGGATCGGGTGGAATCGCGAGTTTTCCCAATATACGGCGCGCGTTCGCTCCCGGTCAAGCTTCATGCCGTGGAGCCGATGGGCTCGAATACCGTTGCCCCGCGCCGGCGACCCGGCTATCATGACGATGAAACAGGGAGGTTCAATATGAAATACCAGTACGGATCCCTTCTCACGATATCTGCGATTCTCGCCGTCGCCCTTACACACGTCTCGTGCGCCGCGACGGGCGGGCCGGCGCCCGATCACAAGCGATCGGCGGCCGCCGGATACTCCTCCTTCGGCATCGATCTGTACAGGGAGCTGCTCAAGGAAAAGCCGGGGGCGAATATTTTCATGTCTCCGGCGAGCATTGGCCTCGCGCTCGCGATGACGTACAACGGCTCATCCGGCGCCACACGCGACGCGATGGCGAAGGTGCTCGGTTTCTCCGGCAGCGGTCTCGAGTCCGTCAACGCAGACGACTCGGCGCTCATCGCCCAGATGAACGACACGATCGCAGGAGTCGTTCTTTCGATCGCCAACTCCCTGTGGGCCCGACAGGGTTTCGCGTTCGACAAGAGCTTTCTCGAGACAAATGAGCGATGCTACGGAGCGGAGATTCGGACGCTCGATTTTTCGAACCCCGGCTCGGCTGGAGTGATCAACGCATGGGTCGCCGAAAAGACGAAAGACAGGATCCCCTCCATCGTGGATCAGATCGACGGAAGCGCGATCCTCTTCCTCATCAATGCGATCTACTTCAAGGGAGCCTGGATGAACGAATTCGACAAGGCTCTGACGCGAGATGATACGTTCCATATCGCCGACGGCGGGGAAAAACTGCTGCCCATGATGATGCAGTCGGGCAAGTACGATTACCTCGATGGAGGCGATTTTCAGGCCGCGCGGCTGCCGTACGGCGATGGGCGTATAGGCATGTACGTATTCCTGCCTGCGGCCGGCTCGAGCCTGGAGCGATTCCAGGGGGAGCTATCGAGCGACGGATGGAAGGCATGGATGCAGCGGTTCGTGCCGCGGCGCGGGCGGATCGTTCTTCCGCGGTTCAGGTTGGAATACAAGGCGAACCTCAAGCGCGAGCTCAGCGCTCTCGGCATGGGCGTCGCCTTCGACGGGAGTCGCGCGGACTTCAAGGGGATGCTCCGGGTTCGTGGCGCCAACGCCTTCATTCATGACGTGGTGCACAAGGCATTCATAGAGGTGAACGAGGAAGGCACTGAAGCGGCCGCAGCAACAAGCGTCGAAATACGCCTCACATCGGTAATGGAACCGGAGAAGCCTTTTGAGATGATAGTCGACCGGCCCTTCTTCTTCGCAATCGTCGACGGGGAGACGGATCTCATTCTTTTCATGGGTTCTATCATCAATCCTCAATGACGAGGCGGTAAGCGGCGGCGAGAAGCGGACGCAGTCCCTTCTTGCCGAGCGCCGAGATTTTGAAAACACGCTCGCTCTCCGAAGCTCGGAACTTCGGCTCGCTGGTTCCAGGCTCGAGAAGATCCGTCTTGTTGAGAGCGATCAGTCTGGGTTTCTCGACGAGCCCTTCCCCGTACGAGCGCAGCTCGTTCATGAGTTGAGCGTACGCCCGCTCGGGCCCGGTTCCCTCCGCGGCATCTATTATGAAGACCAGAACACGGCACCTCTCGATGTGCCTGAGGAACTGGATTCCGAGCCCCTTGCCCTTGTGCGCGCCCTCGATCAGCCCCGGAATATCGACCATGCAGAACGAGGCGCCCGGACCGATCTTCACCATTCCGAGCACAGGCTCGAGCGTCGAGAATGGGTACGGGGCGACGACGGGATGCGCATCGCTCACGCTTCTCAGAAGCGTGGATTTTCCGGCGTTCGGCAGGCCTACGAGCCCCACATCGGCGATCAGCTTCATCGTGAGAACGAGGCGCCGCTCCTGGCCCGGCTCGCCCATCGTTCTCGTGCGGGGGGCCTGCATTTTCGGCGAACGGAACATGTAGTTACCCTTGCCGCCCCTGCCGCCGCGCGCGGCCACGATCGAGGCGCCCGGCTTCTCGAGGTCGGCCAGGGTCTCGCCCGTATCGGGATCGGCGACGACAGTTCCCGGAGGAACCATGATGACCTCGTTTTGGCCCCCGGCCCCGGTCATATTCTTCCCCTGCCCGTGCTTCCCCGCCTGCGCCTTGACGCTCTTGCGATAGTAGAGATCCAGCAGCGTGCGCATCTGGGGATCGACCTGCACGATCACGTCTCCCCCGTGACCGCCCATGCCGCCGTCGGGCCCGCCTCGCGGGACGAACTTTTCGCGCCTGAAGCTCACGCAGCCGTCGCCCCCCTTGCCGGCCTTTACATTTATCGTCACCCGATCGATGAACATCTCTGAACGCTCCCTCCACACGCGGCCGCTTCCGGCATGAAGTATTTGCCTGGATTCAGGATCAGCCGGGGATCCATCGCTTTCTTGATGCCACGTGCGAGCTCCAGTTCCGCGGCGGTGAATACCATGCTCAGGTAATGGCTCTTCGTGAGCCCTATGCCGTGCTCTCCGCTCAGCGTCCCTCCGAGACCGATCACACGTTCAAAGAGCCGTTCGACGAACGTCTCCACCCGCGCCATCTCTTCGGCGCGCCGCCGGTCGGTCATGATGTTCACGTGCATGTTTCCGTCCCCCGCATGAGCGAAGAGATAACAGTCGAGGTCGAGCTCACCGGCGAGAGCATGCACGAACCGCGACGCCTCCTCGAGGGCCCCGAGCGGGAGCGATACGTCCTCGTTCACCTTGGTCAAGCCGCGCCTCGCCAGGCTCGGGCTCACCGAGCGGCGCAGCTTCCAGAGGAGCTCGCGCTCGGCGGCGCTCCTCGCCGCTCTCAGGACGACTCCGAACGCGCGGGCCATCTGTCCGAGAAGCGCTTCCTGCGCCGCCGCCTCGACGCGGGAGCCGTCGATCTCGATGAATAGAAAGTCCGAATCCCGTCCGAGACCGCCGAAGCAGCAGTATTCGCCTACGCACCGCATGGTCTTCGCGTCTATGTACTCGAGCACGCTGGGGTTCAACCCCGCCGTGAGCAGCGAGAGCGCGAACGAAAACGCTTCCTCTCCCGCGCGCACCTCGAGAAGGCTCGTGCGAAAGTCCTCCGGCAGCGGCAGCACCCTCAGGCGCGCCGAATACACTGCGCCGAGCGTCCCCTCCGCACCTACAAGCCCCGCCGTGAGCCCTTCGGGAAAGGCACCCAGCACAATCTCGCCCTCCGCCGTGAGCCATGTGAGAGAGCGAACGTAGCGCCTCGTCACGCCGTACTTGAACGCCCTCGGCCCGCCGGCGTTCTCAGCGATATTCCCGCCGATGGTCGAGAAGTTGAGGCTGGCGGGATCCGGCGGATAGAAACATCCCTCTCGCTCCAGATAGTCCTGGAGCTCCCTGTTGACGATCCCGCTCTCGACCTCGACCTCCCCAGCCCTGGCATCGAAGCGCAGCACGCGGTGCATCTTCTCCGTGGAGACCACGAGGCCACCGTCGAGCGGGATCGCCCCTCCCGAGAATCCCGACCCCGCACCCCGCATGAATACAGGAATGCCTCTGCGCCCCGCCTCCCGCAAGAGCCTCGCGAGATCGTCGAGCGATCCCGGAAACGCCACGCCGCCCGCGCACCCCCTTTCAGACGTTGCATCGAAGCTATACGAGAGCCTGTATCGCGCTCCCGTATGAATCGGGATGCCCCGCAGCGAACGCCCGAGCCGCTCTATTTCGCGCAATTGGCCGCCGGCCATGGCAATCTCCATGCATGGCACCTTGCCCCATCACTGGGCAAGGTGCCATCTTCAGCGTCTATAATCGATTACACTCTTTAGCTCGAGTATTTTCTTGCGAAGTTCTCAAACCGGTCGAGGGCTCTGTTTATGTCGTTTTCGGAGGCTGCAAAAGAAAAACGTATCATCTTGTCGCAGCCGAATGCCCCTCCCGGTATGACGACCAGCCCCTGCTCCGCTAGCAGCTTGTCGCAGAACTCAAAGCTGTTTTTCGCGTTGCATTTCTTGTAGAGCTTTGACACGTCGACAAGGTAGTAGAAGGCTCCACCGGGCTCCGGGTACCAGATCGAGGGAATCCGGGCGAGGCGCTTGCCGAAGAGCTCTTTTCTCTTTTCGAACTCGCCGCGCATCCGCTCACGGTCATCGGCGCCATTCTGGAGCGCCTCGAGCGCCGCCCATTGCGAAACGGAGTTCGGACAGCCGGTCGCATGGGCCTGGAAGGCGGCCATGCGGTAAGCGACGTCCTTTTCCGCCATGGCAAAACCGACTCTCCAACCGGTCATTGCATAGCTCTTCGAGACGCCTGTAATAACCACCGTTTGATCCTTGACCTGCGGTAGAAGGCTCACCGGAGAGTAATGCTCCGAACCGCTGTAGGTCAGATACTCGTAGATCTCGTCCGAGATGAGCGCGATGCCCGACTCGAGCACGATCTTGGCGATCGCCTCGATTTCCTCCTTGCGATAGACTATGCCCGCCGGGTTCGACGGCGAATTGAAAAGAAGCGCCTTCGGCTTCTTCTTCCGCGAGAGCTGCTTCCTGAATATCTCGGTGGTGAGCTTGAAATCGGTCTTCTTCGTGAGCTCGACGATCCGCGGCTTGCCGCCGAGTATTTTGACCATATCCGGGTAGCTCGTCCAGTACGGAGAGAGGATGAGCACCTCGTCTCCGGGGTCCATGAGCGCGAAGAGCGCGTTGTAGATCGAATGCTTCGCACCGTGCGATATGACGATCTCGGAGGCGGTATACGAAACGCCGAGCCTTTTCGAGTAGGCCTCGGCGACCGCCTTGCGCAGAGGAGCGATCCCTTCCGCCGGCGTGTACTTCGTCTCTCCGCGCCTGATCGCCTCGATGGCGCCCTCCTTTATCACGTCGGGCGTGTCGAAGTCGGGCTCTCCCGCGGTCAAACCGACCACGTTCTCCCCCTTCGCCTTGAGCTCTTTCGCCTTTGCGGTGAGGCTCAGCGTTACCGACGGATCGAGATTGCGAGCCCGCTTGCTGATGACATCTGCCACCTTGGCTCCTCCTTTCGAAATTCTATTTGATTCCCCACTCTTTCAATCGCTTCGGAACGCTCGCCGGAACGAGACATCCGATCTCTCCGCCGAGCTGATATATCTCCTTCACGAGGGAGCTGTGCAAATAGATGTACTGCTCGCTCGGCATGAGGAACACGGTCTCGAACTCCGGATTCAACTTGCGGTTCATGAGGGCGATCATCAGCTCGTATTCGAAATCGCTGACCGCCCGGAGCCCGCGGATCACCACGTCCACCTTGCGCCTGCGGAACTCCTCGACGAGCAGAGTGTCGAACGATACCACCTCGACCCCCTCAATCCCGTCGCATGCCTCCTTGACCAGCTGGCGGCGCTGCTCGATCGTGAGAAAAGGACTCTTGTGCTGACCCTTCGCCACCGCCACGATCACCCGATCGAAGATCCTTGCGGCGCGTCTCACTATGTCCACGTGGCCGTTCGTGACGGGATCAAACGTCCCCGGGTAGAGAGCTGTCTTTCCCTTCACCGTTTCCGGCCTCCTTCCCGTACCGAAAATATGAAACCGTTGTCTGACCGAACCGCCGCGCCTTCACGAGCGAGAGAGAGCCGCCTTCCTTCGCGAAGACCACTCTCGCGTGCTCGACGACGAGCACCCGGCACAGGGCGGCCTCCGCGCCGTCCACGATGTCGATTACCCGCTGCGCGGCGTTCTTCGCAGCGTACGGCGGATCGGCGAAGACAATGTCAAAGAACGCGGCCGACCTGGCGGCGCGTTCGAGGTAGCGGATCGCGTCGGCGATGTGGACCTCCGCGCGCGGACGATCGAAACCGCACCGCTCCAGATTCGTCCGCAGAGCCTTGAGAATCCGGCGGTCCTGCTCGATGAACACCGCCCTGGAGGCTCCCCTGCTCAGGGCCTCGATCCCTATCGCTCCCGAACCGGCGAAGAGGTCGAGTATCGTCCTTCCCTCGATCTCGAAGCCCACGGTATCGAATACGGAACCCTTGACGATCTGGGCCGTGGGCCGGAAAAACGGCCCGTGACCGCAGCGCAAATCGACGCCTTTCTTCGACCCCGCAATGACCCTCACGGGCACCTCTCGTGCTCATGTCCGACGCGTGAACGCGGCAAGAGTTCAGCATAGAAAATAAAGCGGGCTTGGGCAAGGGAAATAAGGGCTGGAAAATAGGCCCCCCGGAGGCCCGCTTGGGCGCCTCCGGGGGGACCACGGTGAGTGGAGGGGGCAAAAACCTGCTATTCAACTATCGTCGGCGTCACAAATATAACGAGCTCCTGCTTCTTGCTCACCTTCGAGGACGTGGAGAAGAGCCATCCGAGGAAAGGCACGTCCTTGAGAACGGGGACGCCCTGCCTCATGCTCGTCTGGCTGTTCTTGATGAGACCGCCGATAACCGCCGTATCGCCGTTTTTCACGACGACGCGCGTGTCGGCCTCATTCGTGGAGATGATGACGCCACCCTGCACCGTTGCCTCGGACTGGAGGTCGCTCACTTCCGGGTGCATGTCGAGCGTGATCGTCCGGTCGGAGTTCACGTGCGGCGTGACCTTGAGCATGATGCCGACCTTGGTCAGCTCCGTGACGGCGTTGCCGGCCTCGTCGGAGACGATTAGCGGAATCTCCTTGCCCACGAGGATTCTCGCCTCGCGGTTATCCATCGTCGTGATGCGCGGATTCGATATAATGTTCGCCTTGTTCGTCTTCTCGAGCATCTGAAGGACGGCATTCAGCTCGCCCCACGAGCGGACGGTTCCGAACTTGGCCGTTGCTGCGGACGTTGCGATTTCGTTGGTGACCGCCACGCTGCCGACGCCGCCGAAGCCCGAGGCATGGAGGTTGAGAGCACTCCAGTCTATCCCGAGCTCGCGCGTCGCCTCTACGTCGACGTCGACCAGCTTGGCGTTGATGTCGACCTGATAGGTCTTCCGGTCGAGGGTCGTTACCGTTTCCTCGATCTTTTCGATCACGGGCTCGGTGTCGCTCACGATGAGCGAGTTGCTGCCCTTGTCGAAGTCGATCTTGCCGCGCGTGGACGAAAGATCCTGGAGCGCGGTTTTCAATTCCTCGGCGTTCGAGTTATTGACGAAGATGATCTTCGTTATGAGCGGCAAAAGGTCGTCCTTCTTCCGGTCCGCGCTCTGCAGATCGAGCTCCTCCTTGGTCAGACGCTCTATCTCGCTGACCCGGATCATTCCGTATTCCTCGAGGTATCCGTAGCCGTGCGCGTTCAGGATGATATCCAGCGCCTCCTCCCTCGGAACGTCCTTGATATGGATGAATACTTCGCCTTTCACGTCGGGACCGTACACGATGTTCTTTCCCGAGTAATCCGAGATCGTGCGCAGCACGGTCTTGATATCGGCGCCTTGGGCATCGACGGTGATGCGGTTCGAACCCATGGCCCTGCCGCTTCCGACAGCCGGGTTGCCGCGGGCATAGTTATCTGCCCAAGTCGTCGTGGCGGGCTTTGCCGCTTCGGTCTCGGCAAGCGGCGAATACGCGTCGTCATTCATCGCGTAGAAATTGGTCTTCTCGCTCGCGTCGCTCTCCTGTGCGTCGTCGCCGGATACCCAAGGCGATTCGGTCTTTTCTGCAGCGGCCTCTTCGACAGCGGCCTTTGCCACCGCAGGCGGCTGCTGCACCGGCATGTCAACCGTGGAGATGCTCTGCGCCGCGGATGTTTGCTGCGCCGGCGCGTCGGCCGTGGAAACGCTCTGCGCTACCGGCGCGACGTTGCTCGCTTCCACCGGCGCTCTCGCCTTGGAGACAGCCGGTTTCTCGACCGCAATCGCGTTTAAATTCGGTATGTACGGAAGGAACGGCCCCATCGAAGCGGACGCGACGAGCTGCTTTGCGCCCGTTTCCGCCTTGGCTGCCGGTGCCTTCTCTTCGGCCGCACTCGTCTCGGCGAGCGGCTGCATGAGCACTGCGCTCTCCTTGACCTCGGCGTGCAGCGCCTCCGGCGCGCGAGAAGTCACCTCGACGATCTGCTTTTCGCCTTCGGCCCACATCCGGTAGTCGATGCCGGCTGAGAGGTCTAGAACGACGCGGCTGATGACGAGGGGATCGAGCTCAAACTGGCTCGTCCGCACCTTCTTGACGATCGGGCTCTGAATGTCCTTCGACTGCCACGGCACGTTGTACTTCGCGCCGACGCAGTTGATCACGAGGCGATCAGGCTCGCTCATCGTGAATGCGTCGAAGGTGACGCTGCCCGCCTTGCTGATTTCGATCCTGACCTTCCCATCCGCCGGGACAACGTTCACGCCGTTGATCTCGTTCTCGACGGCGCCCGCAGAAAGGGCCAGCAAGGACAA
This sequence comes from Candidatus Krumholzibacteriia bacterium, assembly GCA_028706585.1. Taxonomy (GTDB): domain Bacteria; phylum Krumholzibacteriota; class Krumholzibacteriia; order Krumholzibacteriales; family Krumholzibacteriaceae; genus SSS58A. Next base: position 13,730 of record JAQTVX010000017.1, read on the forward strand.
CACCAGAACGGAACAGGCAATCAACGTTCGTCTGCTGATCCCTAGCATTGTCATTCTCCTTTGCTCTTCTTGCTATCCTCCAGGCGGAGGGTTACCGTACTCGTCTGTCCGAATAATGATATTCTCGCAATGAGCGTCCGATCGCCGACGGAAACGATGTTCCCGTTCCGGATCGGATCTCCCGCTTTCATGATGTATGAATAGCCGTTTGTGTCTTCGAGCATGGCAAATTTCTCCATGCCGCCGGACAGCACTCCGACGAGCTTCACGCTGCCTATGTCCACGATGTCGAGCTCGCCCGATTCCTCAAAATCACCGGCTATCAAGCTCTGGAAGGGATCACGCTGGTTGAAGGCCTGATAGTAGTAGACCTTGTCGCGCAGCGTGATGATGCTGTCAGCGGTCTGCCCGAGCGCCGTCGTGTCGGCCGGGGCCGCCTGATTCGGCTGCACCTTTGCATTCGACTTCGCCGGTGCCGCATCCTGCGCCCTCGCGTCCACGAGCGCCGGGAAGAGGAAAAGGCTCGCGATGGAGAGTCCCCAGAGAACCTTCCACGCCCGCTTATGAGTTATCGGAAGTCTGCACTTTCTGCTGAGTCTTTTCATTCGTCTTCTCATTGCTCGTTTCACCACCTTCCACTAGCGTGTAAGCCGTCAATGTCATTTCCGCCTCAATCGTATAGTTCCGAACCATCCGGTCCTGTCCGGTGCCGTTCTTGGTATCGGCTGGTTTGATGCCGAGCTGGGACACGTTCACGATGCGGTCGAGGTTGGCGACCTTCGACAGGAATATCCCGAGCTGGTGATACTCCCCGCGGACCTTCACCTTGACCGGATTCTCCGTGATGAACTCCCTCTGCACCGGCGGCTGAGGCTCGAAGAGAAGAAAATCGATACCCGACTGGCTCCCGATCCGCGTGACCTTCCTGAGAAGATCGGCGACTTCCTTGTCCTTGGGCAGAAGCCCCTGCGCGGCGACCCACTTGTCGTGGAGCCTGTCGTACTCGGCCTCTAGCTTCGCGAGGTTGCCCACCGTCTTCCGCGCCTTCTCGAGCTCCGCGCTCATCTTCTCGTACTCGGACGAGAGCGATGCGACCTTCGCGCGCATCGGATGATGGAAGAAGGGCAGGAACGACGTGAAGAAGTAAACGTATCCGAGGAGGACACAGAATACCCCCACGATTATTCCCTTTTGTACCTGAGGATCTTTGAAATCCATAGTGTGAAACCTCTCTTTGCGCTACTGTGGCATCACATTGGCGATGAGCTTGAACTTCATCACTTCGCGATCATTCATCTTTCCCTTTTCGGCAACCTTGAGATCGACCCGCGAGATCGTCGGCGAGGTTTCGAGATTCGTCATCATATCGGCGACCGTGTAGTTCGAGAACGCCACTCCGTTCAAGCCGAACGTGTTCGGAGAAACCTCGTTGAATTCCGTCAACCAGCAGTTGGCCGGGAGATTGAAGCTGACGTCGTTGAGGAGCTTCACGCGGAAATAGCGGCTACGATCGAGCTCGGCGATGATACCGAGCCTGCGGTCGACTTCCTCGCGCTCCTTTGTGATCTCCTTGATCTTCGCGAGCTGCGGCGCGAGCTTCTTCGACTCCTCGTTGGCCGCGGCAATCTTGCCCTCTAGAACCTTGATCCTATGCTGCTGCGTGACACCGGTGAAAAACATGGCCCCGAGGAAGAGCACGACAGCTCCCACCATATATACCGTGCCCATCTGCGGGAGCTTGAACTCACGCTGCTTCACACGCGCTTCGCGAGGCAGTAGATTGATCCTTATCATTCTTTTCCCGCCTTTCTCAGAGCGAGACCGATTCCGACGGTGAGCAACGGCGCGATCTTCTCAATCTCGGCCTCGTTTTCGCCGAAGACTCCCGGTTCGAATTCCAGACCCGAGAGGGGATTGTGTATCGAAAGCTCGATGCCGTGCTTTTCGCTGAGAATGTCCTTGAGGAACGGAATATTGGCCCCGCCGCCGCTGAGAACGATCTCATCGATCTTCTCGGCGTCGCCGGCGGCCTTGAGGAAAGAGACGCTGCGCTCGATGCCCAGGGAGAGATCCTTCGAGCCCTGCTTGATGAGCTCACGTATCTTCTGGGGATCCCGCGCGCCCAGATCGCCGGAGACGATTCTGTGCGCTTCCTCGTAGTCCACGCCCAGCTCCTTCTGGATCGTTTCGGCGAAATTGTCGCTCCCGATGCTGATGTCGCGCGTGAAGTGCGGGCTCGCATCCTGGATTATGTTGATGTTCGTAACGTTGCTTCCGATGTTCACGAGACCGATGACCTTCTTGGAGGCTTCCTCCCCGGCTGCGCCGCGTCCGATCTCGAAGCA